>SSGK01000039.1 GCA_008015855.1 Candidatus Altimarinota bacterium
GCACATATCGCCGCATACGAATACTTACAACCAGGATATTGTCCGATCAATATCGGCACAGGAAGAGGCACCAGTGTACTCGAGATGATAGCGATGGTAGAACGAGTATCATGAAAGCATATACCATACGATATCGTTGCTCGACGCTCAGGAGATATCGCTACCTGTTATGCACTTCCAGAAAAAGCAGAAGAGCTCCTCGGTTGGAAGGCAAAGGTGTCAATCGAGGAATCGATACAAAATGCTTGGCGTTTTATAAATGCAGGAAAATAATTTTCTTGCATTTTTTCTTGGTTGCGATATGGTACATGTATACTAACTTTTGCCTCTATGACTCCATCATGCCTCATAGCAGACTACGACGTAACAGGACTCTCTGCATTTCATACAGAAGCGAAAGTTGATTATTTTTATGAGATTCAAGACTTGAGTGATGTGCGAGCATTGCACGAGATATACGAATTTTCTATCCATAAGCATCTTCCGATTATACTGATTGGCCGAGGGACGAATTTTCTCTTTGCCTTCAAGCGATTTCATGGGATTCTCATCAAGATGAATCTCCGTGGATATAATATGAATGGAGATATATTGACCGTGAGTGCGGGTGAGCTCGTGTCTCTCGTCTCTCAGAAGGTATATACCGAACACAATAATCCGAGACTCATGTCATGGGTATGACTTCCTGGTACGTGGGGTGGAGCGATTGCCGGAAATGCGGGGTGTTTCGGGCTCGAGACCAAGGATTTTCTCATTGATGTGGAAGTCTATGATATGGTAAAATGAGTTCATGAGACACTCACCGCGGCTCAGTGCGCCTTCATATATCGTGGAAGCAAACTCAAAGCACAAGCACAGAGGATTATATTGTCCGCTCGTTTTGACCTCTCTCGTATCGGTGAAAATACCTATAATAGCATGTCTCTCCCAGAGTTCATGTCGATACGTCGGGAGAAGCAACCAACAGGATATACGTGTGGATCATTTTTTAAAAATCCCCCTGGTGAAAGTGCTGGACGCTTGATTGATGCGGCAGGACTCAAGGGAACACGTATGGGATGAGTGAAGATATCAGAACAACACGCCAATTTCTTTATCAATGATGAAAAAGGAGGATACGATGATATCCTGGCCCTCAGAGACCTCGCTCGAAAGTGTGTCCGTGAGAAATTCGGTATCGAACTAGAAGAGGAAGTACGAATCATACAAGCAAAATAAAAAAGGATTGGGTTACCAATCCTTTTTTCCATCATCCATCGGAGAGAAGCCAGACATCTCTTCAAAGAGTTGTCGCATCTGTTCTTCAGCACTCATCGTCTCTGTCTTTGCATCGTAACTCGTGAATTCGTCTTGTTGTTTCTGGAGGCGCATGAGCTGTTGAATATATGCTTCGATAGCACGTTGTTCTTCTTCGGTGAGAGGCTTTGCTGCATCTCATCCGTTCGATCCGAGAGAGAAATTATTACCACTTCCGGTCTGCTGTCATGCTCCGCTTCATGATTCGGTTCATGAGCTATTTTTTTCATCTTGTTGTGTCGAGCCAGTATCACTTTTTTCTCATCCACTGCCAGTTTCATTCTTTCCACTGCCAGTATTTTGAGTATCTTTTTCATCACTCTTTCAGCCACTGCCACTCTCGTTCGGCGAAGGTTGCTTGAGGAGTTCTTTGAGCTTTTCCTCTACGAAGCGATAGTTTTTCTCTACATCGGGATTCTTCTCGATCTGATAGGAGCCCGTATATGCTTCGAGCGATGCTCGATAGGCAGAAATCTTTTTTTCTGTATCTGTCTCACCACTTCCGATAGTGTACATGATATCGCCGAGGAGGTATCGCGTGTAGTGCTCTAATTTTCCTGTTCCTGTTGTATAAGGAGTAATCTTCTCTTTTGCTTCTTCGAGTTTTCCAGTGTTGTAGAGGTTCTTAGCTTCATAATATGCGCTTGCTTCCAGATTTACCTGTCATCCTATCCTTCCAAGGAGGGTATGGAAAATGGGGAATCCTGTTTTTTCAGAGAGGAGGTTCAAGGTACTGCCGACGATACTCTGAAAATTCACTATAAGAATAATGATGAGTGAAAGTGCGAAGATGATACTACTCTGCTTTATCATATCGAGGAAAAAATATACCAATACTGAGGAATATGAAGGCAAAAAATATCCAGTACGAACGAGTTCAAGGCGGAGTGAATGCAAAAGTCTTTTTTTGTTCACCATCCGAAAGAGGAATCTCACGTATAATGTCTGATATCTCATCGGTATGTTCGAGGGTCGACTGGGTGGCTCGAAGCGTCGTAGCAAATGTGTCTATATTAGTATCGTATCGTCGTGAGATAACCGGTTTTCCTGAGAACATCTTGACCGACGGATTTCCGAAGAGATCAGTTCCAGTTGGTATCTGTCATCATTCTTTTGATCCTATACCGATAATATGCCAACGAATAGAGGGGTATCGAGGCAGGGAAGAGAGCTTCTCGATATCTCATTCTTCTCATCCATCCGTCAGGACAATCGCGGTAATAGGGGTATTATTCCAACCAGAGGCATAGAGCGTCTCGATCATCTGTGCCATATTGGTCATATTACTTCCTCATTGATAGTTGGCATTTCCGAGTCCATTCAAGAGATTGAGGATAGTCTCATGCGCATTGGTAATCGGGGCTACGATGCGAGGATTACTATTGAATGCGAAGAGTCCGTATGAGTATTCTGGGTAGGTCTGAATCATTTCTTTAATCACTTCTTTTGCTGCTTGGAATCGATTGATCGCACCATCCTTGTACCCAACATCCGGAACTGCCATCGAGAGAGAATTATCGATAATCGGAACAATGACTCGATCCATATGATTGGTCTCAGGGATATCGCTCGGAGCAAGGAGCGCCCCGATGACACAGAAAAACCCGAATAAAAATGATATTCGGGAAATGAGCGTCTTTCGCTCGTTTCGTATGAGGGTACTTCTTCGGATGTGTTCGAATGGAGATTTTCTCATATCCATATACTATCGAACAAGTTCCGAAACTCAATCTTATTTCTCTTTTTTTTGCACGCTTTCATTTATCGAAAAATGAGGCATGAGTTCTTTTACGATATGAGAACGACCATTTACGGGTTTTGGAGTTTTTACGAGGGTATTCCATTCTTTTTCGATGTGATTCGAGAGGAGTGCACTCATGCCAAATTCCGGTGGTACATGAGTATCGATATATTCATTGTATTCATAGAGTTCTTTCCCTTCTTTTCGCGCCCATTCACAGAGGCTATAGAATGACTTTCGCGAGATGGTTGCCTGCATTTTTCCAGTGAGTGCACCGGTGATAATAGCAGTGATTCGAGATTCTGGAGTTGTGAGAGTATTATTTAGGAATAGGCTATTCCATTCTACAAATGGATCACTCTCCTCGAGTCTTCCCGCGAAAAGGTCTTCATTTTTTGCATTGCGTGTTCGTTCATTGAAGTCTCCGAGTAATCCCTTCATACATTCATAGAAACTGTATTTTTTTACGAGTGTTGGGTACTTGCTTGAGAGGGTGGAGAGGAGGAGTTCCCAGTTTTCACGCCAGTATTCTCCGAGTTCTATCATGGTGAGTGCTTCTGATATGAGAGTTCTTCCTGTGATAATGATCGGGAAAATATCCTGAATAACATCTTCATAATCCGTATCTTCGAGTCCTCCTATTTTTGCGAGTTCTCGAGCGAATTCCTTTTCTTCACGATTATTGATACGTTCCGTATATTGACCCTGATACTTTCGGATATTTCCTCATTCTGACCAAGGAATAGGTTTTTCAAAGAGATGATAGGTTGCCTTCGTTGCTTCATCGAGTGGGGTAAATTCATTGACTGCGAGACGTCCGAGTTCTTTGATGAGAAATGATCCTCCCTTGGATAATTCGAGGATACTTCGGCTCTGTGCGATAAGATTCATAGCAGCTTCGAGATCTCATTCGCTCTCGTTTTCAAGATAGAGAGAGATGAGAGAGATGAATCGTCTTTGTGCTGCCTCCACTCATCCGCGCATGTGTGGATTCTCAAATGTCTGTGCAATCTGGATAATACCCTTTGGTCCATCACGGAGGATCTGTTCAATTTTTTCCCGCGTAATAATACCCCTCTTTGCACCCTCGCTCATAGCGAGTTCAAAGAAAGAAAGGGAAGATCTATTATCGTGAAGTTGAAGAGATTGGCGTGACATGAAAAAAGAAAAAATATAGAAAGAAAAAAAGATACTCTAGTCAAATGATCGAACGGATTCGATTGCTTGATGGAGGGGCTGTCTTGTGAGACAGCCCAACTCTTGGTGAGACGTTAGAGAGCCGACATTTCGTCTGCCTCAGACATCTCGATGACACTCGGGAGGAGGTCCTCCAACTTCGGATTCATGTTCTTGATTTTCTCGAACAATCCGCCGAAATTGTTTTTCACGATGGTGAGGAGATGGTCCCAATCACCCTCGTTGTAGACGTATGCTTCTGTCACTTCCGTGACATCACCTTCCTCGTCATCACTGACTTCATCAGCCTGAGCAAGCGGGTCAGGGGTATTTTCCTGAACCGGCTTGTCGAGAAGACGTTGCCATTCATGTTCACGCGCCCACCAGACAAAGAGAAGTGTTGCCACTTCATCTCCATCGATTGCCTTGAGGAACTTGGATGCATCGGCACCATGAACATCCTTGTGGTTTTGTCGCATGACAACACCGACAAAGAGTTCATTCAGTTCGAGGGCTGCATGGAGCGGATTGATGCTATTGCTCCATGTTTTCGGAACCTCCTTCAGCGCCGTGAGGAACTGTGCGGGGGTTACGAGGTGGCCAACGATGGCTGATGGCTGAGTAGCCGTCCCAACCAGAATCCGACCGAGGTCAGCAGGCGGAACGTTATCCAGTGCACTCATGAGCGCTTTATCGCCGTGCTTATCAGCAATGGCGACGAGTGCTTTTTGTGCGTTTCGTGCATCACCTACTTTGACGAGAGCCGAAGCTTCGTCAATCTTGGTTACAACAAGTGCGTTCGGTTTTTTCATCTTTTTCTCCCTATTGATTTAGATGGAAATGCGTCCCTCATTCTGGCGTGCCCACTCAAGGCCGGCAGCCATCACGAGGAATTCGTCTTTTGCTTGTGAAACGATGCCTTGAGCTCCTTTCGGAATGGCAACGCGATGAGAGATGTCACTCCATTTCGGGAGTGTCTTTTTGCAACACAGAATGATGTGTTTGCCGACGTCATCGGGCACTTTCATGCCGAAGAAGGCGGCGGTTGCCATTTCGGGGTGCTTCACGGAAATCGGGGCAATCGCTCCGAAGTTCGTGCGGCGTTCGTCGATATGCGTGTTGAGCGCATGTTTGGAACCGCCCTTGGAATCGCTTCCCAGGTACGAAATCTCCGCGAGGTAATCGCGAATGATGGGTTGAAAAAGAGCGGAAGGGGTGAGTTTTGCTTGGCTCATGATCTATCTCCTATGGTTGTGAGCTGAGTGATGAATGATGTCCAGATTTCAGTAGCGGTTGCTACTGGGTTATCGAGGACTTCGAGGTTACGAGATTCATCGTATACACGACGTTTCTCAGAATCTGACAAGATTTCATAAGCCTCCTTGATACTTTGGAATCGCTCCTCAGCATCTGGATTTTCAGGATTTCTGTCAGGGTGAAAGCGCATTGCGAGTTTGCGATACGCTTGTTTGATATCCTCGGGTGTCGCCATAAGCGAGACCCCGAGGACAGCATAGAGGTCTTTCATGGATTTCTCCCGAGTGTGTTAAGGTTCAGCGAGGCGAAAGTGATTTACTTCACCTCGTTTTATGATATTACCCTAGAACAAATAATTGTCAATATAATTTTATAATTTGTCAATAGAGTCTTGAATGCTCGGTGTTTACTTTTCCGCTCTTCTCTATAGAGTGCCTTATATGAAAACAATTCTTTTCCTTACCGCACATCCAAGCGAACAAAAGGTACTGGCTTCCCATATAAAACAATATTCATTTCCGGGGATACGATTCCAATTCGCGAATCTCTGAATGGGGAATTTTCAAGCCCTTGCGTCGTTGATTCGTCTCCTCGAAAAAGAACATGAGACGATTGATTTTGTTGTAAATATCGGGCTTGCATGAGTGGTAGATACTTCTTATACAGACTTGTGTTATCAGATAGCACGTATCGTAAGTGCTGCAAATGGTCGTGAGATTCTTCCTCCACAACCATTCCATTTTGCCCCGCTCGTGTCGCTCCTCTCGGTAGAAAAAGAAGTGCGTTCGAGAGAATCCATTCTGGAACCACTCGTCGATATGGAATCTTACGGTATTGCCTTTGCTCTGGAAAAATATCAGATTCCGTATCTGCTCTTAAAAATACCAGCGGATGATGTCTCAAAGCCTCGCACAAAAGAAATGATGGGATTATTTTTGGGTAAATTCTCCATGATTCCATATAACCATCTGATTACAACTATCGAACAATACCTCCAGAGCCTTCCTCCGAGTGACGATCTTATGGATATAAAAAAACAGTATCGACTCACTTTTGCGGAACATCAGATATTTCTCTCATACGTTCGTTCGTATGAGGCGATCACTGGAAAAAGTATCCGTGAATTTCTCGCGCAAGCTGAATGGACGAATAAAAAACACCTTCTCACCACCCTTCATGATACCATCTATTCGTAGGTTTATCCTGCATTCTCTCATCTCGTTGGTTCGTTGGTATCAGCGATATTTCTCTCCCGATCATTCTCTCTGGGCGAGATCTTTGAATAAGCCACCCTATTGCAAACATATCCCTTCATGCAGTGATTATATGATCGAATCACTCGAAAAGAAGGGGATTATAATGGGGATTTTAAAAGGCACCTGGAGAATACTCCGATGCAATCCGTGGTCCAAAGGATGATATGATCCAGTCATCAAAAATAAGAAAATGTAAGAGCTGTTTTTTGTATTTATAAAAGCATTTCTATACAATAAGGGTGATATATTTTATCACTCTTTTATATGTTCGATATCACGTCTTTTATACGAGAGAAAATCTTTCGTCGTCCGAAGCTCGTCGTACAAGCAGGTGAGGAGCTTTCAGAAAAGCAAACTACGAAGCTTGGATACTTTCTTTTGTACTGTATGTTTGCTGCCATTCTTATGTCAGCACAGTGGACGCTCTCGATAATTCGTGAGATTCCAACACAACCGAATACGGTGCCAAATTGTGTGAGCACTCTCCTCGATGTGCTTAAGCTCAATAGCTCGAATTATTCATTTCAAGAAGATGCCTATAACTACAATTATGGAAGTTATTATGGTGGATACAGTTATAATAGTTGTAATCTTGTTTCCGGAACTCCACGCTACGACTTTACAGAATCGTATAATGCCCTCCGAGAAGTAGGACTCTCGATTCATGCATACGGACAAGAGCTTCAAAGTCTTGAATCACAAAAGAATACTATCTCATATAAGCTGAAGAACTCTCGAGATCAGTACAATACGGCTCTTATCGAAAATATCTCCGAAGAAAAAAAACGCGCATATGATAAGGATGAAACTCGCGAAGAGGTAAAATGATCTGAGAAACAATTAGTGGATTTAGAATGAAAAATCACTGAAACAAAGGCAAAAATAGAGACGATTCGAAGCGAGAACCGATGAAAGCGAACTACTCTTGAGCTCCAATACAATACCGCAGAGAGTGATTATAAGGTTGCATATCTCATGTATCGTCTCATTGTTGCGGTACTTTCTCTCGCATTTGCGGCAATCGTATTTGCAGTACTCTATCGAATCTATATCCGACAAAAGATAGTAAATAGTCCTCATGCTATTATCTTTTCCGTAGCAACATTTGCATATGGATTGGTATTATTGCAGATTACAGGAATGTTCCTCTGGGATATTATTCCGCATAAGTTTTTTGCACTGTTGATGGAATTCCTCGTAGTATTCAAGCCAATTCTCTACCTCGTACAGTTCCTCTGGCCAATTCTCATTATTGCCGTGTTTGGATATCTTGTATTCCGTATCCAGAAGAGGCTCTACTCTCCACAAAATGTACTCAAGCGATTTATCTCCGATAAAAAATGTCCAAATTGTGGAAATGCAGTTGATTTTACGAAACCATTCTGCCCACTCTGTGCGCATGAGATTCAAATCGATTGTCCACACTGTCATGTTCTCACTCTCAAGGGAATGCCATTCTGTTCGAGTTGTGGTGGAAAACTTCCAGAGACGAATGCAGTCACGCATGATGAAAAACGTGTATATGATACGGTACTCGCAAATTCCCTCGAATCAATCGATATAACGCCGTATGCAGGAGTTATTTTTACAGGACAGAGTGGAGAGAGCTTTACGATGAAACGAGCTAATATCATCCGTCTTGTGGTGTCTATTACGACTCGATTTAACAAGACAGAATTTGCTCCGAATGAACTCCTTCCAATCGTCCATGAAGTACTCTCACATCTCACTGATAAATTGCCAAAGAGCGAGATCGAACGAGTAACGGGACGAATCCATGCTTGGATTCAATCCGGATGAACCGTTGAGTTCTTGAAGAAATAATAAAAATACCCGATTATCGGGTATTTTTTTAAAGGGATTGTATAAGGGATTCATGGATGTATCCTTCTGATGCATCATCCAATTGTACTTTCCACCATTTTCCTGTTTTTCCGATGAGTGAGATATGGGTTCTTCCAGGGAGTATCGCTTTGATTTTACTCAAGGCATTTGGTGCGGTACGTACAAAAACCATTCCATAACTCGTAATAAGTCATTTTCCAGTTAAAGGTGTATCTGGAGTGGCTGGTGGAGTATCTCGAAGGTAGAATGTTTTTACGTATCACTCCTTTCTTCCAGCACGAATCTTTGTCCAGCCATTTTCTTCACCGAGAATCTCTACGCGAGTATCATGCGATAAGAATGCGATAACATTATTTCTCAGAACTTTTGGACTCGAACGCATGCGGAGTTCTCCATAGGAGTTTACATAGCGGAAGAGGAGTTTGTTGGTAATATTTTCTGTTATTGTATCGAGGAGATCTTGTTCTTTTGCTTCTGTACTCGTTACTCTGATTGAAAAGTTTTCGATAAATTGAGCGAGAACCATTTTCTTTACCTGATTTTCAGAAGTATCATCTTGAATTGTTTGGAGTATTTCTCGAATGCGTTGTTCGATGATAGCTTGTTCAGATGAAGGAGCTGTTTTTTCTATGTGCTTCTTAATCTGATAGGTGGTATTTCGGATATCACGGAGAACCGTCTGAGGAAGTGCTCCATTTACGATTCGAGTCGTATCAGGAAGATTCTCCAAGAGAGCTCGTACCTTATCAGTATAGTAACTTGGACGATATGTTATAGAAGGGGTTTCGGTTTTTTCTCCCCCAGTCGTTATGAGACACTTTCCATCATAGATACTTGCTGACATATCTCCATTTGGGCATATATCTGCCTTTGGAAGAGGAATGCTTCGTCCTTTTCCACCTCATCCAGACGGTGAAGAAGGTGGAGGATTGTTGATGGTTCCTGTATTGGTTGTACCAGTTTGGGTGTTGCCAGTATTGGTTGTTCAAGAATTTGTCGTTCCTGTATTCGTTGTTCAAGAGTTCGTACTTCCCGTACTTGTTGTTCCACTGTTTGTACTGCCACTGTTTGTGGAACCGGTGTTGGTCGTTCAAGAGTTTGTACTTCCTGTATTCGTTGTTCCGCTATTTGTACTTCCTGTATTCGTGGTACCGGTATTCGTTGTTCCGCTATTTGTGGAACCAGTGTTCGTGGAACCAGTATTCGTCGTCCCACTTCCATTTTGATTCGGATGAACGGTAAGATTTGCACTACATACACCACTTCCACTCGTATTTCCTACTTCTATCTGATATGAATAATTTCCTGTTTGTGTCGGTGCAAGATTGAATGCTCCACTCGATGAGGTGAGGATTCATGATCCGATAAGTACGATAGAAGTTGCATTCTCACTCGTCCAAGTAAGAGTCGCTCCCGATCCAAGGATGATATCACTCGGAAGGATTGAGAGATTACAAGTAGGCGGAGTGGTTGGAGGAAGGGAAGTTGCAGAGAGGAGTGCAAAATATGAAAAACGATTCGTACTAAACGTGAGTGATCCACTCGCATTTACACTATATTCTCCATAAGGAGTTCATACGTCCGTCCAAGTATAACCATCTTCCGTCGTGATAACTCGGTATTTTTCCCCAGGAGTCAGATTGTTATACTGAATAATAGCAGGCTGTGAAAGTACCATTCCCACTCCGAGCTGATCCGCTCAGATATGGAGAATCTTTTTTACATTGAGGCTCGTTGGTACAATATCATCCGGAAGGATTCGTGCATTTTTTGAGAGGAAGAGATTCGTTGGCACGTCTTCTCAGAGGATAAATCCTCCGTTCCACTTGAGATTTCCGCTGGATGAAAGGAGCTCATTCACACGGGTACTTCCTGTCTGAAATGTAATACTATCACCCGAAAGGAGTGAGAGAATCGTCTCACCACTCATATTATTCACAAGGAGTACTCCTGTATTCGCAAGCGTCGTTGGAACGGTTGTATTGTTAAACTTCGTGAGAATGCTATTTCCCGTATAACTTGGTTGAATAAGTGTATTTCCGAGGATGAGTGGAGTACTTCCTGTTCCGAGGCTTCCTGTATAGGTAGTTTCGGTGTATTGATTGCTGAAGGCACGGATGGTATAGATCGGATGATTTCGACTATTGACTTGTCCAGTATAACGAGAAAGGGGTTCCTTTACTTCTTTGAGAGAAATATTTTTGAGGGATTCTGCTCCGGTTCCACCAGCAAGTCGGGTATATCCTGCCTTGGTACTATCATAGTTTCATTCTACATTGTATCAGATATTTGCGAGAATATTCGTTCCAGATACCTGATAAGCGACATTGTATCGACTGATATTCACTGGAGTAGTAACAATATCATCTTCGAGCCAACTTCGAGTTCAAAAGTAATCACGATCGTTCTTTCCATAGAGTGCATTATATACCTTTCCATAGACCGAACGATAGTCGATACCAACGCCCAATGAATTTGCTTTTGTATTCTTGATGCTGAGTGTTCCGTATATTTTCTGGTTTAGATTATTTCGGAGGGTAGAATTCGATGTGATAACATACATTCCTCCTGCATCTCCATGATCCGTTCAGAGTGTCGTATTTACTTTATTCGTGCGTCAGAATTCTGAAAAAATCACAATCGTAATATCTTCTGTATTTTTCACTTTGTTAAAGAATCCGGTTACCGCTTCACCGAGGAATCGAAGATTTCTATTTTGTGTCTCGATCTGATCTCCATGGGTATCATATCATCCATAGCCACCCATATAGTACGATCGTCCGATATCGTTATTCAAGAGAACTTCGAGGAATTTGAAGATGTTTTTCATATCTCCATTTGCTCCGGTAGGTCAGCCTTGTGCCTGAGATGTCTTCCCGATATCGCTAATATTCACTGCATTTTTAAAGAGGGAAGTAGTATCGCCCGGATAGCTTCTTGTTCGCATAATATCAGCGATAACATCGATATGTTTTTTATAGCTGCCATTGGATGGATTCGTAAGGATGATACTTCCTCCGAGATTCACATACCTTCCTCAGCGAAATACATTTGGAGACTTTGCTCCGAGAGAAATGGTATGAGAACTCTCAAATTCTTTCATCACGAGTTGTCAGAATACTCCGAGTGCGGTTGCAGCGGTGGTATTATCGTATGATGCCATTTGTTTTGCAGCAGCATCATGATCCTGAGAGTGCTTTGGAGTTCCAACACGATTGAAGATAGTGAGATATCCCGCATCATAGAGTGACTTAAAACTATCACTCATTCCGCTTCCGTATGCGAGATAGCTATTCATCGCATGATTTGCATCGAGCATCGTAAGATCACTTCAGGAGAGGACGATGCTTCCCGATTCATTCGTTCGGTAGTTTACATAGGTATCGTATTCATTTGTCGGGATGACATTGTTGAGATAGTCATTTCCTCCATAGAGCTCGATAAATACCAGTCTTCATGGGATATTGTCGAGTGTGTGATCATCCGCTCAATCACTCGTATAGGACTTATCCCATCCCCGAAGGAGTACATATTCTGGCATAGAGAGGATAAGACTCAATGTTCCACGGATTTTTTCAAGCATGTACGTATTCTTGCTTGGTGTTACCGGAATAACGGCTCCACTCTGATCATGGGTGAGAAAGTAGGTAATCTTTGTGCTTACATCTTCGGGAAGTGTCTTTCCACCCAGAAGGGTTGAACGCATGAATTCATAGATTCCTGAGGCAGAATATATATCAGCCTCAAGAGTACTTACGGAATCAAACTCGATTTCACCACCAGTTATCTGGATAGTTTGTTCTCCCGAAATATAGCGCCCCTGACGAATCACGAGTTTTTTGTTATTTCCCACGTATTCTCCATCATCGATAAATAGGGAATTTCCTCATTGCTTGAAATATCCGGCAGGAAAAAGAGTGCTCGCACCTACGATATTACCACTTCCTCCATCTTCGAGGGTAAATGATCCAGAAAGCACATTCATAGTTCCACTGAACGTATTTCATGAATGTGTAATCCAAGGAATATTTTCACTCGTAACCATTCGTCGATAGGCAGGAAGTATCGTATTGATATTGATAGAACCCGTCGAAGTATTATAGACAAAGTAATTAGTCGCACTGATCCATGCATTCTGTGTTCCGGTGGTTATCCATTTTTTATTATCGTCAAATCCATCTCGACCGAATACGCTTCCTGGATAGTATGGAGTCCAGTTAAGCCTGCGGAGAAGATTAGCATCCAGGATATTTGGATCGATCGCCGTATTGGAATCATTCGCATGGAGGAGTTTTACGGTTCCTATGGTGAGTTCAAGAGGATTCTTAAAACGTATTCCATTCATAGCCTTGTCGGTATACATCATGTCGCTCGTCAGGAGTTGGCGTACTGATACGTACATATCAAAATTATTCGCTTCAATATTGGCTGCAATGATATCGAGCTCTTCTCGGGTTGGTGTGTCATGGATATAGAATCGATACATTCTGTCCGCGAGAAAGAGGGCAATCTGCTTGGATCGTTTTGCAAAAATGTAATCAATCGCGTTGTCAGTGAGTCCGTTATTTCAGAGAATACTTGTTTCCATAGCGACCAAGTCGAGAGTGCCGCTGGTGGTATTGTAGAATGGAAAATTCGCTCCACCTACGAGTTCTCCCGTGAGAAATGCAATCGCGGAACCGGTATTGTGATATATGCTATCATAGCTGACTACGTGAGTATTAGGATCTGCACGGAGTCATGTAAGAATGCGGGCGAGTGCTTTTACATCGGATTCTTCATAATTTCGTATGTCATTGTTATCGATCGATTTA
Organism: Candidatus Altimarinota bacterium; assembly: GCA_008015855.1. Taxonomy (GTDB): domain Bacteria; phylum Patescibacteriota; class Gracilibacteria; order BD1-5; family UBA2023; genus SSGK01. Next base: position 13,386 of record SSGK01000039.1, read on the forward strand.
TGTGGTTCATATTCTCCCATGAGAAAAAGTTGGAGGAGTTCTCGTGCGTAGTTTTCGTTTGGATTTTTTGGATTGTTCTGATTGAAGAGATCAAGGTATGCTCATTCCGCATAATCACCGGGATTTCCATTATTGAACAAGAGTCGCTTCACGAGGGTCTTATAATCGGTGAACATGTATTGAAAAAGAAGATTGTGCTGTTCAAAAATATCCTTTGCTGTTATCTTTGTTCCATCTGTTCCAACAGAATAAATATCCTCGAAAAGTCCGAGAAATTTGCGCTTTGCCTCATACGGATCTTTGTAGAGGATGAGCTGATAGAGGCGTGATGTGTGACTTCCATCTCACCAGTTAAAACCAGATGCGGTATAATTTGCAATAGTTTGATTGAAGTCAGTTCTATCCGGTCCATTTCTATCCGGAAAGAGGATATCGATAGCGCTTGCAGCGCTTCCAGCAAAATAGAGAGCATCTATCTGTGATTGTGTTGCTCCAAAAAGTGCAGCAGTAGCCAGGTGTTCTGCTTTTTCTCGTGACCAAGGAGTTGAACTGTTATTGGTAGGAACAGCGAAGCTTCCGGCCAGCATCTCAAGTATAAGAAAGAGGACGAGTGCAAATGCGAGTATTCGACGAAACATAGAGAGGAAATTAGAGGATGATAGAGCTTATGTAGATACTGCTTCCTAGTAGGAAAATGGATGAGAGAAGTGGGGTATAGCGTACGATCGGAGGGGCTACTTGGAAGGTATAGCGCTTAAAGAGTGAAAGTCCGATTACTACTATGGCGAGGCAAGTGAATATCCCGACTCAAAAGAGAAAGAGAAGGGGAAGTATCCATTCCATTTTTCCGACAGAAAACAAGAGAAGGAAGATGCTCCATCAAAATATACAAGGTGTGAGTCATGAGAGGATTGCAAGAACCCATGGTATGCGAGTGTTTTTTACTGCTTCCTCTTCGTCTCTCTGAGGAGGTTTCCGTATTTCGGAAAGATTTCTTACTACCAGGTAGATGGTTACTCCGGTCAGCACCAAGATGCTCCATTTTTGAATGTGTTGAAAGTAGAGACTCGGATCGTGGAGGATGAAGAGGAATTTTGCGATCAGTGCTACAACGAGGATATCGAGAATATGTACGACACTAAATATTCATGCATAGAGAAAACCTCCAAAAAGAGTGACGCGTCTATCGATAACGTATGATGCAAGAATGCTTTTTGAATGTCATGGTCAGAATGCATGGAGGAATCCGAGTGAAAAAAGAAGAAGTGCAACACTGGAAAATGATATAGACTCTATTCATTCGCTCCATTGTCGAATGGTTTTGAGTGTCTTTTCAAAAAGTACTCCTCACCAGACTCCACTGCTCGCATCGGTAAGGGTGTGTTTTTGAGTAGGAGTCTTATTTCTGTATTCGCGTGGGGTTTGCCATGGTCCTGGTTCGGGATTGAGTGGATTCCAAGAATTAGAGAGTTCTTCTTTATCCGTGTAACCATCTTTATCTGTATCTTTTTCCAGTGGTGATGTTTGGTATATTGATTCTTCATTATCAGAGAGACCGTCATCGTCGCTATCAATATTTTTATTTTTACTCTGAATAATCGATCGTTCTGCTTTGGTATAAGAGGATGTCATAATAATCGTATCAATTTTTCCTCCGGATTGAGTGTAGATATTTATCCTATTTGTCTGAAGGGGGATATCATTACAGAAAGAGTTTTCTATCTGAAGTGTCTCAGTATTCTCCTTGCAGAGAAGGGTATAGGAAATAGGGAATCATGCCGAATATATCTCATCAACCATGAGTCCATCCAGGATGGAAAAATCTCACCAATCACAACCTTGGATGGATTGATGGGTTTTGATGTATTGGTAGAGGATATTTTTCTGTTGATAGTATGTATCGATATTGAGTGATTCGGGTGGTATTCCAGACGTAAGAAGGATCTTATCAATCTGTACCGGGTGGATGTATATGACCTCGGTAATCTTATCAGAAGCGAGTGTCAGTGTGGTATTGCTTACGTCGCGTGGGTGGGCAAAGATGCTTCTCGGTATAAGAAACAGCTCTATGAAAACAAGGATGCAAAATACAAACAACTTCATAAGGATGAAATGATTGATATGAGTGTTTGTGTTTTTGTTTTCTTTGCTATACTTTCTGAGTATTCTACATGGATTTAGTTATTGTCAAAATAATTATATTTCGTATAGTATAAAATATTAGTACATAAAAACCTTTACTGGAAAAGTAAAATGATACTTTACATTGAACAAGATATTCTTGAAAATCCAAGAACTCAGATTTTCCTCGATAAATATCCTCGGGCGGAGCGGGTAATTATCCGAAATTATAAAAATATCTTTGATAAGAAAATTCCGTACCCCATCGATGATTGCATGATACTAGCAGCACTCCATGGAAATCACATAACTGAATGTCCGCCATGATATGATCTCTATGATCATTCATTCTTCTTTAAAACATCGATCGGTTGCTTGTTTGATTGTGATTACTGTTACCTAAAGGGGGCTTTTGAAAATCATACTATGAAGGTATTCTTCTTGAATTATGAAGAAATTCAGGATTCAATTCGAACAACGATTCAGTCCGTTCGAGAAAAGGATCCGCATGGTTCGATTATATTTTATGCGAGTGACTATTCGGATATCCAATGATTTGATATCCTTTCGGGATTCAATGAATCATTTATTCCGTTCTTTGAGCAATTTGAAGGTGTTATCTGTGAGTCGAGAACAAAGTCTGCCAATATTTCTACACTCCGTTCATTCAAAGATGCTCCAAATAATTTTGAAGTAGCCTTTTCTCTGAATCCTGAGGCAATTATCGCCCAATTTGAACATAAATCTGCATCACTCTCTCTGCGGATTGAAGCGATTAATACGCTTCTTGATACTGGATGGAAGGTGTGATTGCGTTTTCTCCCACTTTTGCCAGTTCCTGGATACGAATCTATGTATCGTGACTTTTTAGAGCACGTTGCTACGTCCGTTGATTTCTCAAGGGTTCACTCTTTTTCGGTGGGATCACTCCTCTATACAAAAGCGGACTATCGCGTCATGCAAAAAAAGGTTCCAGGATTCTCACTGCTCTACCAGATAGAACAAGATACGGAAGATGGATTTCTTCGATTTCCTCTACCGGTACGAACGTATTTTTATAAGTTATTCCGTGAGTTTCTTCCGAAAGAAAAAACGAGCATTTGTCTCGATGTATAGTTGCATTTATTTGTATTTTATATATAGTACTTTTGTTGTTTTTCCCCATTCGTATGACTTGGTTTTCCAGAATCATATGCTTATGTGGAATATATATGTACTCATATATAGGAGCTGTTTATTGAGCTCCTTTTTTTATGGAGATATATCCCAATACTCCGGATGATGCGAATGAAGAATATGTCATTCTTGCGAATGATATGTGTGAGGACGTATGATTGGATGGGTGGATATTTTCTGACCTTTCCGGCAAGAATTATGTGTTTTGAAATAAAATCATCTCCGCTTGATCTGGATTAAAGATATATCGATCCGAGAGTCGAATACTTCTTAATAATGAGAATGAAGAAATATATCTGAAAAACCCGAGCGGTGAAATTGTTGATGCTTTTGTATATACAACTTCTGTAAAATGAAGCGTCATTGTTCGGCCTGATAAGATTCGCGCAAATTGTAGTGAATCTTCTTATGAAGATTCTACCTCAACCGGAACGGAAACCTCAACCGGAACGGAAACCTCAACCGGAACGGAAACCTCAACCGGAACGGAAACCTCAACCGGAACGGAAACCTCAACCGGAACGGAAA
>SSGK01000050.1 GCA_008015855.1 Candidatus Altimarinota bacterium
TCAGTGTTCGCTTATAGAGTTCGTGCGGCACTGCAAAATATCCCGTTGATGGCTCTACACTTCTTGTATCAAATTGTTCTGGATACGGTTCGATACTTCCAAGCTCATAGATGCGATGGTTTTGCATCGCTGTATAGTACCAATTCCAATCAAATACTCCATGAGAATATTCTGTAAACACCCGATGATAGAAGTGTTCATTGGGAGTGAATGTTCGAATCCCTGCTTCCACATGAACGACAGCAAACTTATTGAGAAATGCTGCCTTATCAGCAGTTGTAGCGGTTAATGTGTCACCATGTACATAGGGAACCGGTATTTTTCCATATTTTTCAGAGAGTTCGAGGAGAAAATTTCCGAGTCGTTCGATAATCTGAGAGAATTTTTCATGGAGTTTTCCACTAATATTGAGTTGGATATCAACCGTCATTCCAAATTCTTCGAGCACTCCAGAAGAGAGGTTATAATCGTAGTGTTGACCAGTATGAGCAAGTATGACAATTTCTCAACGCTTCTTTAATTCAAGATAGAGAGGAGCTTGTTTAATGATATCTGGCTTTGTTGCAATCATGATAATGTGAGCATGGAGTTGCTTTGAGGCAATTATTTCATCCCAAAACCCTTCCCGGATGGTTACTTCGTTTTCTGTCATATAGAGAATTATAATGGCTAGAGCATACGAAAAATGGGAATAAAATCAACATTCGTCTTTTAAAAAACACTCCTTACCGGAGTGTTTTTTAAAAGTTATTATCTTCGTATACTTCCGACAACATTTGCGAGTCATACTACCTCGGTACTGACATTTTCAAATACATTATTGGTAATCGTTGCGGTAATTTGTGAGTGATTGTAGATACCAACAGAACTCGAACGATTATTTCGAAATGTATTATTCATTACGCTGAGAATATTATTTCCATAGCGAGATCCATTTTCTGCGCCGTAGGCAATAAATGTCTGATTCTCGGCATAGCGACTCTTTATAAGAGTGTTTCCATTAATCGTTGCGTAACCACCATTGGGAAGGTCTATACTATAACTCGTTGTTGCATTGTTATCATCGAGCGTGTTATTTTGGATAATGGTTGTAGCGGCACGACTTTTGATATGATGTCATACCCGTGTTCCGAGAAATGTTGAATTCATAACGGTAAGGCTTGATACCTCGCCGATATAGAGCCCGTGACTGTATCCATCTCCATATCCATTATTCTCAAAGCGAGAATTATCGATAATGATTACCCCATTACTATCGGCTGCTCCAAGAATTCCATTTTGATTTCCGATAAATGAACTATTTTTTACCGTAAGTCGTCCTCATTGGTAACGAATACCAGCGCCATTTCTATCGGAAACCGTTGCATTTTCAAAGTTCATATTTTCGATAGTAGTATCTGCATTTGTTACGATCAATGCTTTTCCATTCGGTATGTTAGTTGTTCCGATAATACGAGCCACACCACCGACTCATACGATGCTTACACGACGATTTACGGTAATATCTTCATTGTAGTATGTGCCAGCATCTACGAGAACCGTATCTCCATCACGCGCAGCATTGACTCCAGCAGCAATGGTGCGATACTCTCGATTTGGTCAAACTGCTACCGTGTTAGTGTTATATGAATCAGGGTAGTACGTTCCGTAGTTCGGATTTTGGTAATAATTCGTACTACTCGTTCCGCCATTCGTAGGGATATAAGTGTGAGTTGTTGGACTTGGGAGTCCAGCATTGGTATTATTTGAATTTGGGTAATAGTATGAACTATTGGTATTGTAATAACAGCGTTCATATGTTCGAGTTATGCTGTTGTAACAAGAGTATGAATTATCATTTGTGGATGAGGAAGGGGTATAATTTGTGTTGTTATAATTGGTATTATTATAATATGGTTCGTATGAATTTGTTGAACTATTATAATAGTAGAGCGTAGTATTATTCATAGAATTACATGCCTCATAGACACGTGCAACGCTGTTGTAACAGTATGGATTTGAGGAGTAAGAAGTGTTGGTAGTGTTCGAACAGGTTTCGTGTCGACCAGTTACATTATTGTAACAGGTTGGAACAGTATATACGGATGAAACGCCACATGCTTCATAGGTTCGAGTTGAACTATTATAACAGTATTGCGTTGAAGTATTGGAAGAATTAGTATTGGTGTATGTAGGGTTATAATATGATTGATTATAATAATTGCTCGAACTTCCAAGATAGCGGGTATCGAGGCTTGTCTCGAGTTTCCAGTTACTGTCTCGATCAGTTCCATTCGAACAGAATCCTATATCTCGAATTTCTCCCGCAAGAAGGGAAGCAGTATCACGATATGGACTGAGTGTATAGGTATTATTCGATCGATTTACGGTTGCTCCCCAAGGAGTAATCGAATTACTGGATTGAAACGTAATTCTCCATGACTGTATAGAAAGGTCTCATGTATTGATGATGCGGATATTTCGGCAGTATCGATTCGATGTATTATTCATCGTATCAACTTCAATAGTGACCTTATGGTCATTCTTGATAGTAAACGAGCTCTTGTAAGTGGAAGGAGTAGTATTAGTATTCGTAGTTGTTCCATTTCCGTCACGATATGCTACTTTTACACTCGTCGGACGAGCAGTACTTCGTATACAAAAACTAACATCCGTACTCGCATATGGACGAATTGGATTATTTCCTGTTACACCGGTGATTTCGTATCCTTTGCTTGTTTTAGTGAAGTATCCATTACTTGCATTAAAAAGATTGGGGACACGAAAAATATTGAAGCTTATCTTCCAATCATAGAGAAAAGAGTTGGTATTATTTCGAAGGGTATAGCGATAACAGCTTTCCACTGAGTTTCTACTGGTTTCTTTGGTAGTAAGCTCAAGATCTGCTGCATATATGGTAGAATATTGACTCATGAGCATTCCGATAATGAGTACGTATATACTCTTATTAATGCGGAAAAATAAGGATCTCATAGAAGAAAAATTATGAAAATACTTTTTGATTATACGAAAAGATTATTATTTGTCACGTGAAGTGTGTGTGATTTTTTGAGAATAAAAAATACGCAAGGTTTCCCTTGCGTATCTGTCTTAGTCTGCGTGATGATTTCATTTCATAAAGATGATATTTTCGAGTGAAAATTTCTTTCCAGCAATGTAAACATTCGGAGATGGCATATCTTCTTCTCCTTCGAAGAATCCAGTTACCCCTGTGAGCATATCATTTTGTACGAGGAGCTTAATCTTTCGTATTACTCCGAGCTTTTCCATAACGTCGTATACACGATTTACCCCATCAACATAGCGGATATCCGTCATGCGTGTGATTTCTTCAATACGTTCCCCGGTTACTTCGAAGTCACCATCTTCACGACGTGTAATTGTACATCGTTTTGGATCAGTTTTTCTCTTAAGATCATAGGTTTTTACACTACTTGATTCAGGAGTGGTTGCTTGTTCTGTGAGGTATCCTTCTTCGTCTTCGAGAATACGAGGGGGAGTGTACTTAGTTTCAGGAATTCGCTCGATTAAGAGATCTTTGAGTTCATCAATCCCAAGATATGCACCAGCTGAGATAGACAGAAATATCTTCTTTCCTGTCTTCTTTTCGAAGTATGCTTTCATTTCGTCGAGCATTTCAGGATCAACAATGTCTTTTTTTGAGAGGAGAATGAGTTCTTCCTTTTCTGCCATTTCACTGCTCCATTTTTCGAGCTCTGATCGTATGGTTGTATAGTTCTCTACGATCGCTTCCTCTCCCTGACTTGCATCGAGGAGGTGTATGATAACACGGCAACGTTCGATATGTTTCAAGAATTGGAATCCAAGCCCCTTTCATTCGCTTGCTCCTTCGATAAGTCCGGGAACATCTTCTACTACAATAGAACGTCATTTGTGTTCCATTACTCCAAGATTTGGAATAAGAGTCGTAAATGCGTAATCGGCAATCTTTGGGCGAACATTGGTAATAGACTGAATGAGGGTTGATTTTCCAGCATTCGGAAGTCAAACAAGGGCGATATCAGCCACGAGCTTGAGTTCAAGTTTTACGGTTCTTTCTTCTCCTGCATCCCCGAGTTCTGCAAAGTTTGGAGCCTGACGAGTAGAGCTACAAAAGTGGGCATTTCCAAATCATCCACGTCCTCCTTCACAGAGCACGAATTGCTCTCATTGTGTCGAGAGATCCGCAAGAATGGTTCCGTCTTCTGTATCGGTAACAATGGTTCCAATTGGCACATCAAGGATAGTATCCTTTCCATCTCTTCCGTGCATTACTTTGATACCACCGCGTTCACCATCTTCAGCACGAATGAGTTTCATATGACGAAAATTCACGAGTGTTGTCTCGTGAGTCGTTGCTTGCAAGATAATATTTCCTCCACGTCCCCCATCTCCACCGTATGGTCCTCATTTTGGAATATATTTTTCCTTTCTCCATGATATGATACCATCACCTCCTTTTCCAGCTCGGGTAGTAATGACAACTTCATCAATAAACATACAATTAAAAAAATCAAGTATAAACGAATTTCTGGTCCGGATTCTATAGAAAAGAGGAGAAAAAGCAATTTTGTCGTAAGAAAAACTTGCGAAAAATAATTTTTCTATATACTGCCGTGTATTCCTTGTTGTTTTTATTCCCTAGTTAAATCGTTATGGCAAAAGGTAAATGTACATTCCAAGTTGGAAAATCAGAAAGTGGACTTTCTATGTATGTGTATGCAGTAAACAAGAAAAATCTCCCTCAAGGTGAAAAACTCAAGCTTAAGAAGTACGATAAGAAACTTCGTAAGCATGTTGAATTTACTTTCAAGGACGTTAAGTAATTTTCATTCCGTATACTAAAAAATATCCAGGAGGCATTCTTCTGGATATTTTTGCATAAAAAAATCCTTTTTAAAAAGGATAGTCTTACTGTTATGCAAGAGAGAATTCTCTTGATTTTGTTTCGAGGGGAGGGGAGATGAGTACTTCTTCGATATAGTCCTTCATTTCATCGTCATACTTTTCACAGACATCTTGATAGCGACTTTGGAGATCAGAAATCTGGGTATTAATTACTTCGCGTTCTTCGGGTGTAAGAATTTTGTCAGTAATAGCCTCATATCGCGAATGAAACTGTGTGAGTTTCTTTGCGATTTGTTCACTGAGGGTGGTTGGATTTACTTCTCCGAAGATACTTTCAAGTACCTTGCTTTTTTTGCGAGACATGTGTATTTGTTTTTAAGAAGTATGATTTAGAGTTTTTGTATGAAGGTATTTTTTTCCTCTTCTTCTTTCTTGGTATCTTCATCACAGTAAGAATCCAGATATGCATTCATTTTTTCAAGGGCAGTATCGAGAAATTCTTGTTTTTTTCGTTCGATTTCCTCACGTCGCTTGAGTATCTTTTCACTAATACTTCACCAGTTTTTTAGGATATCCAGTTGTTTTTCTGGTGTGAGGCACTCAAAAATACGGATTACCTCAACAGCATCCTCAGGACGGAGTCAGGAAGCCTCTATAAGCTTGATGATTTCTGCTTGAAGCATGGAGTAGTAGAATGTTTTTTGGTTGAATTATACACGAAGCAAAGTCATTGTAGCACATTTTTATATCTATACAAAATAATACCGTTTTTTCTGATTGTATATTTGACATGAGTGTTTATAATTAATTTTTTCTTTCAGAACGATAGAAAAGGGTTCAGAACGGCATCATATACAAAAAACTTGCAATTTATTTTTTTTCCCTATAATCCACGCAGCACTTTTTGTGCACTTTTATATCCTTCTTACACACATATTGTGCTGTAAGATGCTCTAACCCATAGGATACTATGAATAAATACGAGCTCATGATGATCCTCAATCCAAACTTGGCTGAGGCTGATCGTGTTACTCTTGTTTCTGAAATTGAAACAGAGCTTACATCCCACGGTGCAACTATTGCAAACGCGGATTATTGGGGAGTACGTGATCTTGCTTACAAGATTCGTGCTACTTCTACTGGTTACTATATTCTCTACACTCTTGAGAGTGATGGACGTTCTTTCTTTGATGTTACAAAAGATTTTAACATCAAGAAGGATATTTGGCGTTTCATGTTTGTAAAAATTGAAGACTAACTTTACATTTTTTAAAACTTCTTCTTATGAGAACTATTAATAAGGTTATACTTATCGGAAACGTTACAAAAGATCCATTCATCAAGACAACAAACGGTGATAAAAAAGTTGCACTCTTCACAGTTGCAACTAATCGATACTATAAGTCTGCAAATGGTGAAACAATGAGCGAAGCTGAATACACAAATTGTGTTGCATGGGGACCTCTTGCTGAACGATGTGAAAGTTTTCTCGTAAAGGGAAAACTCGTGTACATCGAAGGACGTCTCAAGACACGTGTTATTGATAAAGAAGATGGTACAAAGCTTCATAAAACAGAAGTAGTCATTGCACAACTTATTTTCCTAAATAAGCGTGAAGATTTTGACGGAACTGATGATGCTGCTGATACTGATGTTGATGATTTCTCAGACCTTATTGAAGATAAGTTCTAATATTCCTCTTTATAAGGAATTCTCTATTCATAATTATTAATTTTTATTTCTATGGCAATCAAGAAAAAAGAACCATGCCCAATTCAAGCGGCTGGAATTAAGATTGACTACAAGGATACTGAAACACTTAAGAAGTATCTTACAAAGTTTAATCGTATCGTTCCTCGATATTATTCTGGAGTATCACTCAAGAATCAAAAGGAACTTGCTCGCGCAATTAAGCGTGCACGTTACATGGCACTTATTCCATACGTACTTGAGTTTCGTCGCTCTGCAACTCCTGCTCAAACTCTCGTAACAGAAGCTCCTGCTCCTATTACTGAAGAAGGAACTGCTGTCTAATACATCTTTTCGGATAAAGCTTTAAAATGAAATCCTCTCCTGGTCAGAGAGGATTTTTTAATTATTTTTTTGACAATCAAATCAAAACATGCTATCATAGCTCTGTCATTTATTATTTTTCATCTTTCTGTATGAATACTCTTTCAAAAGTTGGATATTCTGCTCTTGGTAGTGCACTTGCTATTTCTCAGACATTTGCTGCTGATGGTTCTACTCTTTTTGGTGGATCTAAGGATACATCAAAAATTACTGGTGCTGGAGGTACTGCTGAAAATGCCGTACAATCACTTGTTGGAAATGCTATGGCCTTTCTCGGAATCGTTGCAGTTCTCTATGGTATCTATGGTGGATTCCTCATTGTTACCGCAGGAGGTGATGATGGAAAGGTAAAGACTGGACGTACTATCCTTATTCAGGTTGCTATCGGTCTTATCGTAATCTTCCTTGCAAACTCAATTATTCAATGGGTACTTTCTCGTATTCTTACTGGTGCTTAGTATTCTTTCTAAAATCCCTTCTTCGCTTGAAGAAGGGATTTTTTGTTGTGTTTTTTTGATTTTTGGTTACAGTACATCAATCTATACTTAATTTTTCTGTATGCCGTATAATCATAAAGAATTAGAAACCAAGTGGCAAAAATACTGGTCAGAAAATAAAACATTTAAAACAGAAAATGATTTTTCTCGACCAAAATTCTACTCTCTCGATATGTTTCCATATCCTTCGGGAGCAGGGCTTCATGTGGGTCATCCAAAGGGTTTTGTGGGAAATGATATATTTACTCGATACAAGCATGCAAAGGGATTTAATGTACTTCATCCGATGGGATGGGATGCTTTTGGTCTCCCTGCAGAAAACTATGCAATTAAGACAGGGACACATCCTCGCATTACTACGGATACGAATATTGCGAATTACAAGCGTCAGCTTCAGATTCTCGGTCTTGGGTATGATTGGGATCGCGAGATTGACACCACTGACCCAGAGTATTACAAGTGGACTCAGTGGATATTTACAAAGCTTTTTGAGAATGGACTTGCCTATGAACAGGATCTTCCGATTAATTATTGTCCGAGCTGTAAGACGGGTCTCGCAAATGAGGAAGTACTTTCAGATAATACCTGTGATCGTTGTGGAACACTCGCTGAGAAACGAGCGCTTCGTCAGTGGGTACTCGCAATTACAAAATATGCAGAACGACTCATCAGTGATGTTGATGAGCTTGATTGGGCTGAAGGGATTAAGGAAATGCAACGAAATTGGATAGGGAAGAGCGAAGGATGTGAGTTCGAGATGCGAAAATCAGATGATGCGAGTAAATTTATCTCAGTATATACGACACGTATTGATACGGTATATGGGATGACTTATGCAGTTATGGCACCAGATCACCCACGTGTCTATGATTTTATTACCGATGAACAATCAGTGGCTTGTGAGGCATATATTACCGAAGCAGCGAGTCGTTCTGATCAGGATCGAACGAATGAAGGGAAAGAAAAAACTGGAGTATGGACAGGGTCTTTTATGATAAATCCGTTCAATGGAGAATCGGTTCCACTTTGGATCGGGGATTATGTACTTGGACATTATGGAACGGGTGCTGTAATGGCAGTTCCAGCGCATGATGAGCGAGATTTTGCTTTTGCGAAGAAGTATGGTTTAAAAATTAAAAATGTTATTGAACCAAATGATGGGGCTAAAAAATCGGGATTATTTTATGGAAACTTAGATTGAAAATACGAAATTCAACCATCTTCTCCAGGTCAATATGATGCTAACATGGAACTTTACAAAGCCTTCAAAAATAATGAAATTTCATTTCCATGAAAACATTGTGGTATTTTAGTAAATTCATCATCATTTGATTGATATACTGATGAAATGGCTCGAAAGGTTCTTTCAGAAAAAGCAGAATCCGAAGGTTTTGGTCATAAGAAAGTAAACTACAAACTCCGTGATTGGCTCTTCTCTCGTCAGCGATATTGGGGGGAACCGATTCCGCTCATTCATCTGGCTCTAGAGGATCTCAAGAAACTACCACATATTTCAGATATTTCTGAAGCAACCAATCCCGATCTTGCCTATATTCTCAAACGTGATGCGCTTCCGGGTGAAAAAACGGAATGAGTGTCTTGTAAGTGTGGACATATTCGCGAGCTTGTTATCGGTGGAAAGGTGTATTCAAAGATCTATGATGGGATTAATTCAAAGATTGTAATCGACTCCAATCTCCCACTCGTGCTTCCAGAAGTAGAGAAGTATGAGCCAGCATGAGATGGGCAATCTCCTCTTGCGACGGTGCCTGATTGGGTAAATGTGACACTTGCATCCAACCTATGAGGAAAGCGCGAGACCAATACTATGCCTCAATGGGGTGGAAGTTGTTGGTACTATCTCCGATATATGGATCCAAAGAATTCAGAATCCCTCGTGGCAAATGAGGTAGTAAAGTATTGGGGAGAAGTAGATAACTATGTAGGTGGAGCGGAGCATGCAGTGCTTCATCTTCTCTATGCACGTTTTTGGCATAAATTCCTCTATGATATCGGGGTAGTTCCTACCAAAGAACCATTCCATCGTCTCCGTAATCAGGGTATGATCCTTGCATATGCCTTTGAACGAGAGAATGGTTGACTCGTAGCAGTTGATCTCGTAGAAGAGCGAGAAGATGGAAAATTTTATGAGATTTCAACAGGAAATGAAGTAAAGCGAATCATCTCGAAAATGAGTAAATCCCTCAAGAATGTAGTGAATCCAGATGATATTGTCGATGAGCATGGAGCAGATAGTCTCCGTATGTATGAGATGGCTATTTCTGATTTCAAGGATGCAGCACCATGGGATACAAAGGGGTTAATCGGTATTCGTCGATTCCTTGATAAGACATACATGACATTTGAAAAATCAGATCGATTTGCACAGGATGATATGAAGGCGATGAAACTCCTCCATAAGACCATCAAAAAAGTAGGGGAAGATATCGAGGCATATAAATTTAATACCGCTATATCGGCTCTTCAGATTCTACTCAATGAATGATTACCAAAGGATAGCGAGTTTCAAAAGGAATGGAAGGAAGTATTTACTGTTCTCCTTCATCCATTTGCTCCACATATGGCAGAAGAGCTCTGGGAAAGTATGTGACATGCTCAATCCGTGTATTTTGCAGAATGGCCAGAATATGATGAATTTATGCTCGTAGATGATGAGGTTACGATTGCAGTACAGGTGAATGGAAAACTTCGAGGAACGATCACATGTATGAATTGAGTGGCTCAGGATGAGGTTTCCGCACTCGCACATGAATCGCCAGAGATTGCAAAATGGCTGGAAGGAAAAATCCTCGTAAAAGAGATATTTATCCCGAATAAAATGCTCTCCATCGTAGTGAAAGATGTTTAAATAATAATCCCCCGGTATCCGGGGGATGATTATTTTATTCTTGATAAATAGGAAAGATTGAGTAGAGTGATACAATTCTTTTATTTCCTTTCTTTCAAATCTATGATAGATATGGCATATGTATCTTTTGATATAGAAGCATCAGGAAAAACTCCCGGAAAGTATTCACTGTTATCATTGTGAGCGTGTTCGGTTCAGAATCTCGATGAACAATTTTATAGTGAATTGAAACCAATAAGTCCTCATTATATACCAGAAGCGGTTCGTATTGGTGCTTTGTGACTCAAATGTATCCAGCCACATATGAATGATTCAACATGTAATCCGCTTCATGTTGATTTTATCCCTGAGAGAGTATTGGCGATACTTTCTCAGGATTGAGAAACTCCAAAAGATTCCATGGAACGATATGTTGAATGGCTTGAGAACATACGGGATGGGAAAAAATTGGTTGAGGTTGCAGCGCCTATTCGGTTTGATTCCATGTGGACTACATGGTATCTCGATAATTTTTTCGAGGGAGATAATCCTTTTGGGGCAACGGGTGGTGAGGATATGAATTCGCTCTATCGAGGTGTTATGCGCAATACAAGAGCACACATAAAAGATTTACAGTTACGTTCTGGTGAATTAACCCATAATGCACTCGATGATGCTGTGCAACAGGCAAAAGAATTTCAGTTTATTCTCTCTCTTTTCCAGAATGAATAACGGTTAAGTGAGGTTTTTGTTTTGTTAGTTTTGCTTCACCGTGTCACTCCATAATAACCTCAACCATCATATGTACGTGCTCTAGGTTTTGAATAGCACGTTTTATATCCATAAAATACGTTCCACGAATGAGGAGTGAGATGGTACTTACAATTCAAAACATCTTATCATCATCCCAGCCATGCTCTGATTCGTGTTGTTTGAGTCGGATATACATATCACTTTCAAGTCTCTCGAGAAATATCTCGTCACTTGGTGTCATATGAAGAATCGGAAGTTGCGGATATTTTGCATGAAAGTAGTCGCGTGCCGTATTGATCTCTTCTACTAGGATATGTCGAGTATATTGCATCTCTTCTTCCATAGATGCTTCGGGAGTGTTCTTCATGGTAGGATTTATTTATCGAGAAATATAGAAGGGGTTTGGCCCGTTCGAACCGAATAGACTTCACAGATTGGCTCATGTCATGATTGGGTGACCGCATCAAAGATATCTTGCATAATATTTGGTTCATGAATATGAGCCATATACCTCTCTATAATATCATGAAAATAAACCGTTTCAGAAAGAGGGGTATAGACGATCCACATATTTTTGTTCGTGAGTCATTTTCTATCATTTCGTGCTCGACAGAAATCTATTTTTTCAGGTATACGAATCCGGCTTGTAGTGAAATCGATGGCATATTGCATTTTTCCAATCTGACAATAGGCATCGATTCCATGGGAAATATCTTCTGACCATGATGCGAGTTGGATATGAATCGGTTTGTTTGGAAAGAATGCTTTCAGATATCCTTCAAGAATAGCTGCCTGAATATATTCTCGTTCTTTCTGACGGATAAAGTTTGAGAAGCCTTCATTTTGAAACCGCAAAATACCCTCTATGGCACGAAATGTACTTTTTCAGACAGATATTCGGAGGGTTTCTACTCATGATGGGCAACGAGAAAGCTCTGTATCATCAATGCTTCGAAGAATACGTTCAGCAAATGGAGTGATAGAAGCTTCGGATGTGATTATTGCATCTTCCCTGGCATTCATAAAATAGGTATTTTATAAACTATAACTATAATTATATGATTGTCAAAATAGATTATTTTATCCAGCCAGTAATAATATCATCCAATACCTTATTAAGCTTATTTGGATCATGACGAGCATAGTCAGTATTACTGACAAGGTCACGTTCAATGAGTTTATAGTTCTTTCCATGAAAAAGGGAACAGTCTTTGATCTTTAAGGGTTTTTTATTCTCCTCTCTCTTGTAGCGATCAACAATATCATCGTCGATGGTTCCGTTGTTTACAATAACATAATCAAGGGATTTTTCCCCACTATATCGCTCGATAACATCGATAAAATCGATTACCTCCATATTCGTGGTCTCTCCGCGTTTCGTCATGATGTTGCAGACATAGATAATCTTGGCAGTTGTATTCTCGAGTGATTCACGCATTCCAGGGGAGAGGAGGTTTGGGACGATACTGGTATAGAGATCTCCGGGGCTAATAATAATATAATCCGAATTCATAATCGCTTCACGGGCTCGGGTATTGAGGGTTCACTTTCCTCAGACTAAAAAGGCATCGGTTATATTCTGATCAGGGTTATGTGTGCGCTCCCCAGGGTTTTTATCAGAAATGTCGATATTTTTCTCTCCGATTACTTCCGTTCCATCTTCGAATCGTACTCAGAGATGAACATCATCGAGGGTAACAGGGATAATACGTCATTTTACATCAAACATATCTGCAAGTGTATTAATAGCTCGTTCAAAGTCTCATGTAATATCAACCAAAGCGGTAAGGAGGATATTTCCGATTTTATTTCCTCAAATCACTCATGATTCATTAAATTGATATTCGAACAATTGTCGAACCATATCTGTATTTTTTGCGAGAGCAACAATAGCACGCCTAATATCTCAGGGAGGAAGAATTCCAAATTGATCTCTGATAGCTCCAGTGGTTCATCCATTATCAGCGACTGATACTATAGCGGAAATGTTATATTCTTTATTTCGTTTGAGACCTGTAAGTACATTAAAAGTTCCAGTTCCTCATCAAATTGTTGTAATGTTAAGAGTCATAGGTTTGATTATGTATCGAATAGTGGTACAATTATATTGTTTTATTCTATTAATCAATCTTTCCTATGCCTGGATTTTGAACACTCATCGTGTTAATATTCGTCTTTGCAGTAATTGTTCCTCTTTTTATCAGGAAAATTACTCAGTGAGAAGTGGGGCTTCGTGAATTTCTTGGTAAGTATACGGATACTGTTGGTCCTGGAATTGTATTCTTAATACCAGGAATACAAACCCTTCGTAAGGTTGATATTCGTGAACAGGTTATTAATGTTCCGGAGCAACAAATCATTACAAAGGATAATGTAGCGGTAACCGTTGATGGAATAGTATACGTTCAGATTACCGACCCATACAAGGCTCAATATGAGATATCAAATGTATTTATGGCAGTGGTAAATCTTGCACAAACGAATCTTCGTAGTGTGCTTGGTACTATGGCTCTCGATGAGACACTCTCAAACCGTGAATCGATTAATGCTCGCCTTCTTGAATCCCTTGATCGTGAAACGAGTAAGTGGTGAGTAAAGGTAATGCGTGTTGAAATTAAAAAGCTTGAACCACCACATGATGTTCAAGCAATGATGAATACTATTAAGAATGCACAGAGTGAAAAGACTGCAAAGATTACTGAGGCAGAAGGGTATAAGATAGCCCTCATTACAAAAAGTGAGGCTGACAAACAATCACAGATTCTTCAAGCAGAAGGACAAAAACAATCACAGATTCTTCAAGCAGAAGGAGAAGCTCAAGCAAAGGTTGCTATTGCTGAAGTGGAAGCAAAGCGATTGGAACTCGAATCAATTGCAGCACAACAATTCTTTCAATGAGCAGCAGTAACAAAGGAACAACTTAAGGTAATCGAATGAGCTCTTGGGGAAAATACAAAATACGTACTCGATAGTGATATTCTTGCTGGTGTTTCAAAGATATTTGGTTCTACAAAATAGTTTAATAAAGTATAATTATATAGATTATGGTTTCACTTTTGTACATTTGGTTGTCAGTTGGAGTGGGATTTCTTATATTAGAAGTGCTGACGGCTACATTCTATGGACTCTCTCTTTCTCTTGCAGCATTCAGTGTTGCCATCTATGTTGGTATTACAGGAGAGACGAGTGTTTCTTTGATTCAGGCAATTCTCTTTGCCATAATCGGAACCGTGTGTGCTTTCCTGGTGCATGGTATACTGCGACCAA
>SSGK01000045.1 GCA_008015855.1 Candidatus Altimarinota bacterium
GTACAAGATCTCACCCTTATTAAAAACGGAATAACTCAAATACGAAAACGTTTTGATACACTCAGTCGACAAGAAATCAATCTCAAGGTTGATCAAAACAGTAAAACTCAAAGTGGAACAACCATAAAGACAACAACGGGAACGACTATAAAATAATTATTAATACCTTAAATAAATAACAATATGGATAGCAAAACAGTTGACGCATTACGAGAACAAGTCTATAAATGAGAAAATATTCAAAGTATCTGTGATATGATGATTAATGCGGCGGTAGAAAGTAAGGCATCAGATATTCATATCGAACCACTTACTGCTGTGGTTCGACTCCGCTACCGAATTGACGGGGCTCTTCAGGAAGTTCTTGAATATCAACCCTTTCTTCATCCTCAAGTGACTGCTCGCTATAAGATTATGGCCAATCTCAAGATTGATGAATCTCGTATGCCTCAAGATGGCCGTATCTCAACCGTTATTGAATGACGCGGACTTGATCTTCGTGTTTCAACACTTCCAACAGTACACTGAGAAAAAATTGTAATGCGTATCGTAGATAAGAGTAAGAAAATTCCTGATCTCAACGATCTCGGTATTGAGTGACATAATAAAACGGTATTAGAGGCAGCTATCGCACTCCCAAATGGAATTATTCTTACATCATGACCAACTGGTTCATGAAAATCAACTACTCTCTATTCATGCCTCTCCAGACTCAATAAACCAGATGTAAACATCATGACACTGGAAGATCCGGTGGAAAATCAAATTGATGGAATTAATCAGAGTCAGGTTTTTCCGGATATTGGATATACATTTGCATGATGACTTCGTACCGCTCTCCGTCAAGATCCTGATATCATCATGGTGTGAGAAATCCGTGACCACGAAACAATCAATATCGCGATTGAAGCAGCCCTTACATGACACCTTGTAGTTTCAACAATCCATACGAATTCAGCGGCTGAAACAATTACCCGTATTATTAATATGGGTATACAACCTTTTCTTCTTCCTGCTGCCGTAAACGGTATTATTGCACAACGTCTGATACGCAGACTTTGTAAGAGTTGTAAAAAACCAGTACGCGTGCAGGATCTTGATGCAGCAACGCAGAAAAAAATTCAAAAAGCCCTTTCACGCACGAATAAAGAAGAACTTATTTCTCGAGTGCCAAAAGAAATTCTGCAGAATCCTGTATTTTATGAACCCGTAGGATGTCCTGAATGTGGAAGTTCTGGATATAAGGGTCGAGTAGGTATCTATGAAATTCTTGAGATTACACTCAATATTAAAAAAATGATTCTTGATGGAGCAAGTGCAACAATGATTAATGAAGTTGCTATTAATGATGGGATGATCTCTTTGGAACAAGATGGTCTCATTAAAGCGCTCAATTGACTCACTGCAATAGAAGAAGTATACGCCGCAGCAAAGGAACAAGAATAGTTTATTTACCATCTAAAACCTCATTATGGTTGATATTGTTATCCTGGACTCACAAACCTGAGCCAGTCAAAAAAAAGTATCCAACTTCCTTGATAATTTTCTCAAGAGTCTATCTGGAAGTAGAACAATTAAACTTCGACAAAAGGTGATATTTTTCCGAATGATGGCAACGATGGTAAATGCCGGAATGACGGTTCTTAAGTGATTATCAGCCCTTGAAAAACAAGAGAAAGATCCTGCCATGAAACTCCTCTATTCAACGCTTATTGATAATCTACAAACATGAAAATCTCTTAATGAATCACTTCGAGATTATCATGGTAACTTTTGAGATGCAGAAGTATCCATTATTGAAGCCTGAGAAAAAACAGGAAAACTCAATACTTCCCTTCTTCAAATTGCAGATCAAACAGAAAAAATTGATGGTATTACACGAAAGATTAAAGGTGCTCTCATGTATCCAATGGTAATCCTTGTTGCCATGGGATGAACTGTTATGGTTTTGATGGTAAAAGTAATTCCTACCCTTGTTGCTATCTTTGAAGATAAAAGTAAGCTCCCTCCAACAACCCTCTTTCTAATATCTGCCAGTGAATTCTTTCAGGCACAATGGATGACAATTGTAGCAAGTTTTATTGGTGGTTTCATATTTTTAAAAATATGGAAAAAAACAAAATCATGAAAGTATAAATGGGATTACTTTATGATTAAAGTACCTATTTTCTGAAATATGATGAGAAAGGTAATCTTATCGCGATTCGCTCGAGTATTCTCAAATCTTCTCTCAAGTGGAGTTTCCGTTGTGGAATCAATACGAATCGTTTCGGACGCTATGGGAAATGAAGTGTATCGTCAACGTCTGATACTTCTTCGAGAAGATGTTCGTAAGGGTATTAAGATGGGTGAATGATTAGAAGAAGATCCCCTCTTTCCTGATATTCTCGTACAAATGATTAAAGTAGGTGAAGAAACGGCAAAGATTGGTGAAACAGTAATTAAAATTGGTGACTTTTATGATGAAGAAGTAGATATTGCTGTATGAGCCCTACAAAAATCCCTTGAACCAATTATTATCTTTCTTCTTGCCTTCGTAATC
The DNA here is from genome assembly GCA_008015855.1 of Candidatus Altimarinota bacterium. GTDB lineage: Bacteria > Patescibacteriota > Gracilibacteria > BD1-5 > UBA2023 > SSGK01. Next base: position 2,543 of record SSGK01000045.1, read on the forward strand.
TGAGGTATTGCTGTCTGAGTAATGCAACCAATGATGAGCATGGCAAACGTTGTAAGTGGTGGTTAGCAAAAAGAAGTGGACAATCCCACTTCTTTTTTTGAAATATTATTTGTATTTTTAAAAAAAACTATAAAATATCGTCACTTTATTATTAATTCGCATCTATGCAATTCTCTCTCGAAGCAAAGATCCGTAAAGAAACAGCACGCGAATGTCGTGAATCTGGATCTATTCCAGCTGTTGTATACGGTAAGGATGTCCCTTCGACAAGTATAAGCATGAATACTTCTGAATTCATCAAGCTTTATCGTCAAGCAGGACAAAACCATGTTATCACTCTCTCTGTTGAGAAAAACAAGTATTCTGTTCTTGTACATGAAGCTCAACGTCATCCAGTTACTGGAGCATTCCTTCATATCGACTTCTATGTAGTAAATATGAAAGAAAAGACTCACGTTGAAATTCCAGTAGTTCTTGTAGGTACATCTCAGGCTGTATCTGAAGGTGCGGAACTTATTCACAGCATGAGCCATATTGAAGTTAAATGTCTTCCGGCTGATATTGTTGATAGCTTTGAGCTCGATATATCACCTCTTGATCACTCTGGAAAGGTTCTCCATGTTTCTGATATCAAGGTTGATACAAAGAAATTTGAAATTCTCTCTCCTATGGATGGAGCTGTAGCTTCTGTTCATACACATAAATCCCAAAAGGATGCGCAAGAGACTGAAACTGCAACAGAATCTGCAGAATAATTCACATCCCCCATCTCTTGGGGGATTTTTATAATATATGTATTCTCTATGATTATTAAACTTGTTGGTAATTGAACCAACATTACAACATTGGAGGAATCAGTACGAAAATCCCTCACTGAACTCAATCTAATAGATGAGGTTTCTGTTGAAATTACTGATGATGCTGCCTATAAAATGGAACTCTGAATTACCGAAAATCCAGCTCTCTGTATCGAAGAATCTTCTATTGACTTTAAGGATGTTATATTTCAGTGAGAAATACCGGAATATGCAGAAATAAAATCAATGTTTCTTTCTATTTTATGAGATGATGAAAGCCATAGTGGTGGATCATGCTCTTCTGATGGATGAGGATGTTCAACATGAGGCTGTGAAGGATGTAGTTCACACTAATTCAAATTAAAAATAACCCTTTTGGGTTATTTTTAATTTGAAAGCATTTTATTGAGCTCTTCCAGGGTTAAACATTCCACTCAAAGCTCTTTTGCTTTTTGCATTTTTGATCCAGCTGCCTCTCCAATAATGAGATAATCCAGTTTTGACGTAACCGATGTACGCACATATCCCCCATTCTTTTCAATAAGTGCATGTATATCATCTCGTGAAATATTAGCAAAGCTTCCTGTTACACAAAAACTCTTCCCATTTAAAATATTTGATTGAACCGTATTCGTATCAACCAGAATATACAATTCATTACATAATAATTCGATATCGGAAATATTTTCCTCCATATAAGAAACGATGCTGAGTGCAGTTTCTTTTCAAATTTCTGGTATTTTCTCAAGTTCTTCAAAAGAAATATTCTTTAAGAATGTTATAAATAGCTTCTGGGAAGAAGATGAAATATATTTCATTCCTACAAGTAAATCCCGTTTCTCTTGAAGTAAGTTATTATCAATAAATGAATGGGGATATAACAATTCTATCTCCTGTATCTCCTCTGAAGAAAATTCTTCATTCCCCTGTAAATACTGAAGGAGATAATTTTCAAGGACTTTGGCTGTCTTCTTTCCAACCTGGGGAATTCAGAGTGAAATGAGTAATCGAGAGAGAGTAGTAAAGCGTGCTATTTCTATAGCTGTCATTAAATTAATTACCGATTTTTCTTTATATCACTCCAATAACAATAATTCACTCGAAAAGTTATTCAGTTTGAAAATAGACGAGAAATCAGTTAACCATCCTTTTTCGAGAAATAATTCAATTTGTTTTATTCAAAAACCATCAATATTCATTGCATCTTTTGAAATAAATACTTCAAATCGTCATTCTATTTGTGCTGGACAATGCTTGTTTGGACAAATGAGTGCAACCTTTCATTCTTTTTTATAGAGTTTCTCATTACATATAGGACAATACTCTGGTGGGTATATTACTGTTTCTTTACCATTTCTTATATCCTCTATTACCATTACTATCTCAGGAATTACTTCTCAAGCTCGGACCACAAAAACCCAATCTCCTTCACGTACTCATTTCTTTTCTAATTCATCGTAATTATGAAGTGTAGCCCGCCTTACAACCACTCATCAGATATTAACTGGCTCAAGATTTGCTACCGGAGTAATCGTTCATGTTCGTCATACTGAGTGTTCAATAGAAATAACTCTCGTTTTTTCTTGAATAGCTGGAAATTTATATGCAATAGCATACCTAGGGTGATGTTCCGTTGTTCATAACTCCCCCCAGTATGTTATATCATTCATCTTTATAACTAATCCATCAATATCGAATGGAAAATTCATTCGTTCTCATGTTTGTCGCTGAATCTCCTGAATGAGATATCATGAGTTAAGAAATCTATGAAAGTACGGTGAAACCTGAAATCCAAGACTTTGAATATATTCAATATATTGAGTATATGTTCGAATATGCTTTAAAAAAGTACCTTCATCAATCTGAGGCAAAGAATATGCAAAAAAATCAAGTCATCGTTCCTTTGTAATAAGAGGATCAAGTTGACGAAGACTCCCGCTGGCAGCATTTCTTGGATTTGCAAATAACTTCTCGCCAGATTCTGCACGCAAAAGATTCACTCGATTAAAATTTTCACGAGTCATAACTACTTCTCACCGTATTTCAAAATACTCTTCATGGACAAGTTTCGATATCTCCTTCGGTATAGACTCAATTTGAAAGGCATTTAAAGTAACATCTTCTCATTCTACTCAGCTTCCACGAGTAATAGCTCGTTTCAATTTTCAAAATTCATAAATAAGTGCGAGTCCAAGTCAGTCAAATTTGAGCTCGACACAGTATTCATAGTTTTGATTGGAAGAAGTCTTTAGCACATTTCGGATTCGCCCTTCAAACTCAAGAATATCATCAGTATTATAGGTATTATCAAGAGAGATCATCGGATACCGATGTGGCACTTTTTGAAACTGCTCACTCGCTAAAACAGCAATACGTGCTGTGGGAGATTCTGGATCAAAATCAGAAAAATCAGCTTCTAATCGAGCTAATGCATGAAATAATATATCATATTCCCTATCTGAAATAATTGGATCATTTTTGAGATAATACAAATTATTATGTTCTACTAATATCTTTCGAAGATCAGAAATATCTTTCTTTCCAAGTTTCGATATACGGGAAAGATAAGATTGGGTTTGTAAAAATAGTTCTGAATGTTGCATAGGAAGAATGTTGCGAACTATTATATTTGAAGACAAAAAAACACAAGAAAATCACCGAAAACACGAGGTAAAAATTTGAGTTTTCGATTCTTTTCCATATAATTCGCGGGCTTTCACAGCCTATTGTGACTGTTCTAATTTTTATAGTACTATTTATTTATGCAAACAGAAGTTACTCGTCTAAAATCATATCTCATTCAAGTAAACGTAAAAGAATCAGGAGTTGAGCTTGAGAAAGCAAAAAAACAAGTTATCGAAAGAATCCGTAATGAAGGTCGTGTAAAGGGTTTTAAAAAGGGTTCAGCGATTCCTGATGCTGTCATTGTTCGTGAATATGGAGAAGAATTTATTAGCAACCAAGCACTTGATGTAATCCTTGATAAGATTTATCCAAAAATTCTCAAGAAAGAAAATATCATTCCTGTTGCAGCTGGAAAAGTAACAGAAGTAAAATCCCTCAATCCAGTAGAGTTTATAATTGAAATCGAAGTACTCCCTGAGATTGAAATTGACGAAAAGAAAGTAAAAAAAATAAGCCTCAAGAAAACAGAAGTAACTACGAATGATGATGAAGTAGATACTGAAATTAAAGCTATTGAAAAGCGTTTTACACACTTTCATGAAGCTGGTTCACATACTGAAGATGGTGCTGATACCAGCAATACTACGATTGAAAATGGAGATCGTGTAACTATCGATGCACAATGATATGAAAAAAAGGGTGGTGAAGCTATTGCTGAAACACGTGTTCCAGGTTATCCACTTGTTATTGGATCAAATACGTTTATTCCTGGCTTTGAAGCTGAGCTTATTGGTGCAAAAGCAGGTGATGAAGTAGCATTTGATATTACTTTCCCAAGTGATTATCATTCTGAAATTTTTAAGAACAAGAAGGTACATTTTATTGTAAAGATTGAGAAACTTGAAAAACCTCATACTCCTGAATGGAATGAGAAGTTTATTGAAGGTCTTCGAGGTGTAAAAACTGATTTTAATGGCTTTAAAGAGCTTCTTAAGAAGGAGATTCAAGAAAGAAAGGAATATGATGCTCGTTCAAAGGATGAACATGAACTTCTCACAAAAATTCTTGAAATTGTTGATTTTGAAGTTGGTGAACACCTCTTATCACACGAAACAGATCGAGTACTTGCTGAACATAAGCAAAATCTTGAAGGACAAGGATTTACTCTCAAGGATTACCTAAGTCATCTTAAAAAAAGTGAAGAATCTTATAAGGATGAAGTGGTGAAACCTGAAGCATTACGAAGACTCAAGGCAGAACTCATTCTTCGTAAACTTCGTGAAGTAATGAACATTGAAGCAACTGATGCTGAAGTAGCAGAAGAAATTTCAAAAGTTATCGCTCAATACACGAGTGAAGATGTAAAAAAGCGTCTTACTGAAAAGCTTATTCCTGGTGATAGCTACTATGAAGAAATTAAATCACGACTCGCTTACAAGAAGGTAGTTGACTCATTCTTTGCATAATTACAATATCCCGCGAAAGCGGGATTTTCATCTCATATATCCCCTATTGCTTCCAAATTATGAATTTATTATCAATGATTCTTGGTGATACGAGCAAGAAACATCTAAAAAAATACGAAAAAGACGTTGCGAAAATAAAAGAAATTGAGGCTGTTTACAAAAATCAGATTACCACTATTGATCAAGTACAAGCAAAAACTCATTCATTCATGTCACAGTTTGAATGACTGGACTATAGAAATGATGAGGATTTTAAGAAGATAGACGCTACACTCAATTCAATAAAGCATGAAGCTATTGCCCTCCATAGAAGAGCTTGTGAACTCATTTATGGGCAAACCTTTGAAATATCACCAGAACATACCATCACGTGGAATATGATTCCCTACGATGTTCAAATAATTGGTGGTCTTGCACTCCACGATAGAAACATTGCTGAAATGAGAACGGGTGAATGAAAGACGCTTGTAGCAACTATTCCTGCTTACCTTAATGCTCTTACATGACTCCCGATTCATATAGTAACCGTTAACGACTATCTCGCTCGTCGTGATGCAAGTGAGATGGGGATTATCTATAAAACTCTTGGTTTAAGTGTGGGAGTAATTACTCACAATCAAGATCAAGAAAGCAAAAAAATTGCATATAAGTCGAACATTGTATATGCAACAAATAATGAACTCGGATTTGATTATCTCCGAGATAATATGGCAATTCACAAGGAAAGGAAGGTAATGGGACCACTCTTTCTTGCAATCGTCGATGAAGTGGACTCCATTCTCATTGATGAAGCAAGAACTCCGCTCATCATTTCTGCTCCAGATACTGAGCCAACAACAAAGTATACAAAATTTGCAGCAATTGCTCGAAACCTCGAGAATAACATCGATTATAAGATTGATGAAAAGCAACGAACAGCAACCCTTACAGAGGATGGAATCAAGAAAATTGAATGAATTCTCGGTGTTGATAACATTTATGTAAGCCAACATTACAATGATATTCATCATATTGAGAATGCACTAAAGGCACATTCTGTATTTCGACGTGACGTTGATTATCTCGTACGAAATGATGAGATTCTCATCATCGATGAACATACGGGTCGAGTACTCTCATGACGACGATATTCCGATGGACTTCATCAGGCTCTTGAAGCGAAAGAAAATGTTACCATTCAGCAAGAATCAAAGACCCTTGCTTCTATTACATTTCAAAATTATTTCCGCCTCTATAAGAAACTCGCATGAATGACGGGTACAGCAAAAACAGAGGAGGAGGAATTTTATAAGATATATCGTCTTGAGGTTATTACAATACCAACCAATCGACCAATGATTCGTCACGATAGAAGCGATATCCTCTTTCGAAGTGAACGCTGAAAGTATCAATACGTAGTTCGTCTAATAAAAGAACTTCATAAACACGGTCAACCCGTACTCGTAGGAACCGTATCAGTTGCAAAAAGCGAATACCTTTCGGAACTCCTCGTAAAAGAATGAGTTCCACACGAAGTATTGAATGCAAAACAGGATATACGAGAAGCTGAGATTATTGCACAAGCAGGTCGTTATGGTGCAGTAACTATCGCAACAAATATGGCAGGTCGTGGTACCGATATTAAAATCGATGATCAAGTTCGAAGTATTTCTGGAAAAATTCAAATAGAATGAGCTGCCGGTATTCAAGAATACCCTCTTGGTTGATTATTCGTTATTGGAACGGAAAAACACGAAACTCGTCGAATTGATAATCAACTTCGATGACGCTCTGGTCGCCAAGGAGATCCAGGACTCTCTCAATTCATGCTCTCACCACAGGATGATATTATGCGAGTTTTCTGAGGGAATAAACTCTTCTCCATTCTTTCAAGCTTTGAATCACATCCAGAATGAGATCCATTAGTAGAAAGCAAGATGCTTACTCGAAATATCCTCACCATTCAAAAACAAGTGGAATGAAGAAATTTTGATGTACGAAAGCATATTCTTGAATATGATGATGTATTGAATCATCATAGACTCGCTATTTATAGCCGAAGAAATCGAATTCTTGAATGAGAAAATATTCATTCTGAAATCGTAAAGATGTTATCTGATGAGGTAACAAGAATTGTAACCATCGCTACAGATTCTGTTGAATTTATTGATTCGGCAATTCCAAGCATTGTTACACTTATGAATGAATTTGCTGAAGAAGAAATAGTTTCTATTGATACCTATACCGGTATAAAAACAGTAGATCACCTTTGTGAAACAAGTATAACAGCACTTCTCTGAAAAATTGAAAAATTAAAAAAAACAGGAAGTGATGAAGAATTTTACGAGTTTGAAAGAAGACTTACACTCGCAACCATTGATGAACTCTGGATGAATCATATCGACACTATGGCTCACCTCCGAGAAGACGTTGCCTTTGAAGGATATGCACAAAAAAATCCCCTCATTGTATATAAAGAGCGTGCATATGAGAAATTTATGCAGCTCATTAGCGACATGAATCATCGTGTTAGTAAATGACTTCTTACAGCAAAGCCTCGCGAAGCAATAGAGGAAGTAAAACTAGAGGAAACCCTCATGCATATGTTCCTTGAAAATGCAGTAAATGAACATACATCATCAGAGAATGCCCTCCTTGCAAATGAATCCGATCCTCAGGCACCAGCTATTCAGAAAATAGTAGCTAATGATTCCCCTCTCTCAAATGAAACTTTTGAAAACGTGGGAAGAAATGATCTCTGTCCTTGCGGAAGCGGAAAAAAATACAAACAATGTCATGGAAAAAATTAATCTTAATAATTCTCCTCATATGAATCAAATAACAAAGGATGAAGAAAATTCTAAAACCACACCTCCCGACGAACAAATTCAAGAATTAGAGTGAGGCACACAGTTAGATGAAGACAGTGATTCAAACGCATCACCGGTTAATTCTGGGATGCAAGAATTTCTTTGATTTCTACGTGATATTGTCATCATTATTATATTGGCACTTTCTATTCGTACTTTCATTGCATCTCCATTTCAAATCAAATGACAATCAATGGAAAATAGCTATCACGATGGTGAATATATTTTAGTGGATCGTTTTTCATATATTAAAACAGAGAAACTTTCTGAGTATCCATATGACACAACCGTCGTGGATAAGCTTACAAAAGTGTTTACTGTTATGTATAACAACACTCTGGCACACCTTCCTATCCATGTATGAGATCCAAAACGATGAGATGTAGTAGTAATTACTCCTCATGTGGATGAACAAAAACAATACTATATTAAGCGAGTTATTGGAATTCCATGAGATACCATTCGAATCAAGGAAGGAAAGGTATTTATAAAGAAGCCAGAAACTACTGGAACGGGTGAGTTTATTGAATTAAAAGAAGAATACTTGTCAGAGACGAATAAGAATGGAACATACCTTCCTCATGGAGTAACTGAAGATGAATTCGTTATTCCTGAAGGAAAATACTGGGTAATGGGTGATAATCGTCAGAATTCAGCAGATTCACGATCTTGTTTCCGAAGTTGTCTCGTAGAAAAAAGTACACATTTTATTAAGCGATCAGATATCCTTGGAAAGGTAATGCTTGATTTTGGATATATTCAAATTTTTAAAAAAGACGAAGAAACAGGATCTCTTAAGATGCAAAGACCTTCTATCATGTATCCTGCTCGATGGTTTGATCATCCAAAAGATTGGACATATTCAGAACTTGAATGAAAATAAAATATGTTCTACCTCATCAATAAGCCCCGGGGATTGAGTTCGTTTGATGTCATTCGGAAATTAAGAAAAATACTTCAGATTCGGCAGATGGGACATACAGGAACACTTGATCCACTAGCAGAATGATGTCTCCTTATTGCAACTTGAAATAGTACCAAACTCATTCCTTATATCGAAAAGGCTAGAAAAACCTATATAGCTTCTATTTCAATAGATGGAATCAGCGAAAGTCTTGATCTCGGCACTGATATAATCAAAAGTAATCCTCTCTTTTTGAAAAAGAAAGAAAAGGATATTTCATATGAAAGAGTAAAGAACTATATCGAAGAAATCCTTCCATGAAAACAGAATCAAATTCCTCCGAAGTATAGTGCCATCCATATTAATGGAGTACGCGCTTATGAATTAGCACGAAAAAATATTGAGGTTACTATGCCAATGCGTGAAATTGAGATATTTTCAAGCAGATTAATTTCATACACTTTTCCTCATATTGAAATCGAAGTAACGGTTTCAAGTGGGACTTACATTCGATCTCTTGCACAGGATGTTGGTCTATTTTTTTGATGTGAGTGAGGATATTTAACTCGACTGATTCGAACTCAGATTGATTCTCTCGATATAGAGTATTCTCAGAATCTAGAAACTTTCAATAAAGATATCTGAATTCCCTATGCGAAACTTTTTTCAGATATCCCAATCCTCTCATTGTCAGAAAAAGGGTATACTGATATAAAACATGGACGAGTTATTTGAACTGAATGAAAGGAAAATATAACACCTTGATGTCCTTTATTTCTTTCACATAAGGATGAGATATTTGCTATTGGATCGCTTAATAACGAATGAATTCAAGTAACTCGAAATAATATCACATAAATTCACATAATCTTTACGCTCAAATCTTGACTTACTGTTTTTTTCAGATAATCTTCATTATAAGATATATGAAAAAATTATTAATCCTTTTCATTCTTGCCCTTTGAATCACCTCAATTTTTTGAGGTCTTTCTGCATTTGCTGCATCATGAGATACAACCACTATTGATACTGAGACAGAAACAGGATCAAAGATGTCTGATCCTGATGAGGAAAAAATAGAAACCATTATTGCAATTAATACGAAATTATTCGAAGCATATAAAGTAATTATCGATAAAAAACTCAAAAAAATTGATACCTCTATCGCTGATCTTCCGGATGACGTAAAAATTGGTATCTACAAGAATCTTATTCGATCATTTGAAAAAACCATCACAAAGATGCAGAATCAAAAGAGTTCTCGCAAATCACTCTCTGAGAAGAAACCAGCTGATGTTATTCTTGAGGTATATATGTACATGAAAAAGTACTACGAAGATAAAATTACCCAATTAAAACTCTCAGAAAAATAATAAATCCCCTTTTATAAAAAGGGGATTTATTTATAATAGCGATATTATTCCTCATAATACATTCATGCAAACATCGGAACTTACCATTTGGTGAAAAAAGATATTTATACTCCTTATACTTGGTGCAGCACTCTATATTGCATACATTCTGAGTAGTATTATACTCATGATATTTCTTGCTGGATGTATTACACTAGTAACATATCCACTCATTGAAAAATGAGAACAATATAAAATTCCAGCATGGATGAGCATTACCAGTGTATATCTCGTTGTTTTCTTGTTTGGACTCATAATCATCGGAGCAATTGTTCCTATTTTTATAGAATATATAACTCGAGGAATTGAATCAATCACTGCAACCATTCGCTATATTCAAATCACCTATACAACCAGCTGAATTGAATGATTTCAATTACCAAAATATATTGAATCATGACTCCAACTCATTATCGGGAACGCCAGTCTTGATAATATATTCTATCTTCTTGAAAGAAACGCTGAAGCGATACAATCAGTACTGAAGAATTCTCTCTCATTAATAACCAATAGTAGCATTACGGTTATTGGGAATATTGGCTCAACCATTACACAGAGTATGCTCGTTATCATTATGAGCTTTCTTATGAGTCTTGAGCGAAAAGCAATAGGAAAATTCCTTCTTGAAGTTATTCCTTCAAAATTTCACCAATACATTAAAAGTCGCTTTCATTCAACTCAAAAAATAATTGGTCATTGGATGAAATGACAACTCATTCTTGGGGGAAGCATCTTTATAGTCACATTTATCGGCCTTTCTGTTTGCCAGTGGATATTTGATTTTGATACAGAGCGCGTCTTTACTCTGGCTCTTATCGCAGGACTTATGGAATTTATACCGTATATCGGACCTTTTATCGCTCTTCTTCCAGCACTAGTAATAGGACTCTGAATATCATGGAAAATTGGTTTTGTTATCCTTATTCTCTATATTATTATTCAACAGATAGAGAATAATGTGCTCGTTCCGATTATCATGAGCAAGTCACTGGAGCTGTCTCCTTTCCTCGTATTCATAGTAATGCTTGCAGGATGATCGCTTGGTGGAATTATCGGAATCATACTGGCAGTTCCTTTTGCAGCCATTATTCGTATGCTGACTATCGATTATATTCGACGTAAGAATACGATAGAAAAAAATGAACAGGAAAGAGAACCAAAAACCCTTCTTGAAAGAGTTACTGGAAAATAAAATCCCCCTCAGGGGATTTTATTTTTATACCATAACTTGTGCATCTAACTCCATAAGAATTTCCTCTATCTTCTTTTTATCATTCCAAGGAATCGATCATTGATTGGTTACAAGAACTGTCTCAGATCATTTTCCAGCAACCAGTACAACGTCATCATTTTTAGCAATCATAAGAGCTGTCCGTATAGCATCTTCCCTTTCTGGGATAATCCAAAACCCCTCTCCTTCTTTTCTTGTAATTCATTTTACAACATCTCGGATAATCTTACTGGAATCTTCTGTATAAGTATCATCATCTGTAAGAATAATAATATCAGAATGCTTTTCTACTACTTTCCCCATCTTTGGACGCTTTGATGTATCCCTGTCACCTGTTGCTCAAAATACGGTAATAATACGTCATGCATGTCTTTCTCGTAATGTAGCCAATACATTATCAAGTGAATCTTCCGTATGAGCATAATCTACCACAACATGCACTCATCGTTTATTGGGAATATATTCCATACGACCAGGAACCGCATGCATGGTATTCATTATCTTCTGAATATCAGCTACTTCTACTTTTTGAGAAATAAGCACACAAATAGCAGCAAGAATATTATATACATTAAAAGTACCTGCGAGGCTCGTTTTTACCGAAAATGAATTTGAAGGCATTCGCACATCAAAATGCATTCATGTAGCATCTTGTATAATATTTTTTGCCTGAATTTGAGCAGATGGATAGAGTCAATAGGTATACATACTATCAACCACAATATCTTTATTTATAAACTCACTTGCATACTGAGAATCTGCATTCACCACTCATACCTTCTTAATATCTCGACGAACTCAGTGTGAATAGAGGGAGCTGAAAAGTTTTTGTTTTGTAGCTACATAGTGTTCCATGGTTCCATGTAAATCAAGATGATCCTGAGAGATATTCGTAAGAACTGCCACATCAAACTCTAATCCATAATTTCTATGAAAATGAATTGCATGACTCGATGTTTCAATGACTGCATAGTTACATCCTGCCTTTTTCGCTTCTTTTAAAAACTTCCATAGAACAAATGGAGATGGCGAGGTCATCTTATGATTATTATTCTGTAATTCTCCATTTATCATGAGATTTGCGGTAGAAAACATGCAAACTTTCTTCCCGGCCTTTTGAAGTCATTCTGCAATAATATTACTCACTGTTGTTTTTCCTTTTGTACCCGTCACTCAGATAACAATCATATCTTTTGTTGGGTTGCCTGAAAGAGAAAAAGCAGTTATTCATTTGAGAAAATGCCAACTTGATCGAATTGGACTATTAACTGGTATTATCTTTCGAAGAAACTGAATCATATGAATAATGAAAATGAATACCGTTGAATTTTATAAAAAAGTGATTACAATTCAACTACAAATAATATATATTTCACCGTCAATGTCACTCAAAATAGAAACCGGTAACACAAATCAGATATTACGAACTGTAAGTGAAAAGTTACAACCCACAGAAATTAAAAGTTATAAAAAAATAATCCAGGAAATGTTGGATTATATCAAGGATCCGGAAAATGGATGAGTAGGGCTTGCGGCTCCTCAGATATGAGTAAATAAGCGGATTATTGTTGTTTCACTTATGCAGACATATGAAGATGAAAACTTCAGAACAATTCCTATGATAAATCCAGAGATATTTGAACATTCTACCGATCAATGTCTTGATGAAGAGGGTTGCTTATCAGTTCCTTGAGAACACGGAGATGTTCTTCGATGGAATTGGATAAAAGTACGATTCTATGATGAAAAATGACAAGAAAAGAGTCTCCTTCTTAAGAATCTAGCCGCACGAATTGTACAACATGAAATTGATCACCTGGATGGAATTCTATTTATAGATAAGATCCAATAAAAAAAACGAGCTATAGCTCGTTTTTTTATGCAAAGGTATTAGAAACGTTTTTTAAAAGAATACGCGTAGCGTCGGGAAATTTAATATTTTCAAGATATGATATAATTTTTTCAAAAATAGCATATGGATTCATTTTTACAAACAAAAAGCTATTCCCTTCAAAGTGCATTGGATCAAATTCATGAAGTGAGACTGATAAATGATTTTCCTTTGGAAGAATTGGAACCACTCAAGCACGCATCATATCCATAATGCTCACATTTCAAGAAACCCCCTCTGTAACAAAGGCATCAAATGCGAGATACTCATCAATTGAAAGACTCGACACGATAGCCGTATTTTGCATCGGAGGATGGGAATGTTCTGCAATACATATAACACCAATATCCGCTACATTGCAAGCCTCCATAACCTGCTGACATAATGAAGTTTCTGATATATCAAGCACAATAAGCGATCGAACATTCTGTGCAATACTATATTTCTTGCATAGTTGTTTCTTCGCAAGATTCTTTTGCTCACGCAAAGTAGGTGTAGAATTGATTTTCATAAAGAAAATATGTGTATTTGTATAAGTAACAAAGGTATAGTAGCATATGTTTTTCTATTTTGCGAATATTTCTTCTTGACTCAATAAAAAATATTGTACACTTAGCAAAGATTTTTATAAAACAAAAAATATGAATAAGAATTTTTGGCTTAATAAAGCTCAGGAATGACCCATATGTGCATTAGCTCCAATGGATGGATATACAGATTCCCCTTATAGGCAAGTTGTGAAAGAAATTGCACCGAATACGGTAGTATTTAGTGAATTTTATAGCGCCGATGGCCTTGTCCACTCTAAAGAATTACAAAAAAAAGCTCTAACGCATAATCAAAAAGAGTATCCCCTTATTATTCAAATATTCTGAAAAGATCCAGAAAAATTTCGTGATGCTGCCCAAATTATTGAGTCCTATGGAATAACATGAATTGATATTAATATGGGATGCCCTGCAAAGAAAGTTGTAAAGAGTGGCCATGGGTCTTCTCTTATGATTCAAAGAGAAACGGCGTTTAAAATTGTTGAAGAGATGTCAAAAGCCGTTTCCATTCCCATTTCAGTAAAAACACGACTCGGCTGGGAAAATCATGAACTACTCATTGACTTCTGTAAATGACTTCAAGACGCATGAGCAAATCTTGTCACTGTACACTGAAGAACGTATAAACAAGCCTTTACTGGTCAGGCAAATTTTGAATGAATCTATGAATTAAAAAAACACTTGAATATTCCTGTTATATGTAATGGAGATATCCTAAATTATGATGATGGTATCAAGAAAATGAATAATCTGGATGGCTTTATGATTGGACGTGCAAGTTTTGGAAATCCTTGGTGTTTTTTACCATGAGATTATACACCAACACTTACGGAAATTATTCAGACGATAAAAAAACATGGAGATCTTCTCTGGGAAATGAAGTGAAAAAAGTGAATGCTTGAAGCAAGAAAGCATCTTGTACAATATCTCCATAGCTTCCCTTGAGTAAAAGAATACAGAACAAATCTCGTACATGTGGAGAGTCCAGAAGAGATTCATGATATACTCAATCGCATAGAGAAAGAACATTCAGAATTACTCAATATGCGAATTAAATCATCTACCAAGGAATCATATGAAACCGCATGGTGATGCGAGTGTTAATTATTAGCGAATTGCACAGTGAGGGAAAAGAGTAATATCTTTTTCCTCTTTTTCGATATTTCTGGCAATTATTCAAATCATAAATTGAGAAGGAACAATATGCGAATCAAATCTTCGAATAAGCATGAGTGGAATAAAAGTATATACATACTTCACCAATAAACCGAAAAGAAGTTTTGGTGATAAAAATTTATGACTCGCTTCAATCCATGATTTCATGCCCCGCATTACTGGAACCTGATCTATTGATTCAATCCTTGAAGGAAATGGAGATATTAATCAAAAATCATGATAGGTAATCATCTTTTGGGTGTTTTTTCAATACAATTGAATTGCAAGTAATCAAAATACCCCATGATACCGCAGAATTGAATGGCACCAAATTATTTCTGGTGAATTATTGAGAATGTATTCGCGAATAGTAAAAAAGGATTTTACATTACAAAGAGCCTGCAAAAAAAGAAGCTTTCTTTTCCAGGAAGGAATCGATGGAGAATTGTACCCCAAAACATCCACAATACAACCATTCATTTCAAGATTTTTCTGAAGAAAGGAAACATACATTTCAGCTCACCCAATAAGACTTTTATAATCATTGATAATTAAAATACGTTTTGAGTTTCCAACGAGAGAAATAAGGTTTCTTCTCCATATATCAATAGAGTACTGCTCATAACTATGGATAATCTCATTTTTATTTGGAAGTCTATTATTTTGGATTATTTGATATAATTTCACCACAATTCACTCTGCTAAAAGATTTTCATCCAGCGCATTTTCATTATCAATAAAAGGAATAAGTCCCCCTTTTTTATAACCAATAACAGGGAATCCATTTTGAAGTGATTCTAATGCCACCAATCAAAATGTTTCAAGGAAAACAGAAGGAGCAAGAGAATAATGAACATGCTCTTTAAAAATAGAATCAATAAGATTTCGATCTATTTTTCCATAATAATACAATCAAGGTAAAGATATTGTCGATTCAATATTACTTATATTCTTTCAATTAAATAAAGTA
>SSGK01000036.1 GCA_008015855.1 Candidatus Altimarinota bacterium
CTTTGCCTTCTTCTTTTTTTTTTTTTTTCCTCAAGATAATATTAGCTCAAAGGTTGCATGGGTCCGAATGATAATCGCTATACCAAATACCAGCACTTCCAAAAATCGCATAAGACTTGTCATAAAAGTATCTGCCTGCGTTGAGTCAAAGAGTGGATTGGTACAACCCGCAGCTCCTGCCGAAGTACAGGTAAAAATATTTACGAGGGTTATGCCAGTATTGAGGAAAAAGAACCCAAGAAGCGTATAAAGAATTTGTTTCTTCCCTTTTTTGATATTCTCCTCATTGCTGTTATTTACCACCATATCAACACCAATCCATACCATATAGACGAGTGCAATACCCGCAATAATTATTCGTGCAAGAGAGAGTCATTTGGAAGCAATATCACGAATATCTCCCTTTACATCACCACCAACTCAGATCCCAATACCATTGAGATACCCTCCTCCGGGTACATCAAGTGCTCCCATGGTGAATAATGGGTTAGTGAGAGTATAGAATAAGAGAAGAAGAATGAGGGGTATATATCGTTTCATAGAATGAGTAATAGGATTATTTTTATTCTGAGTCTTCATTCATAAAGTATCATTCATAGTCGATTTCCTGAATAACTCACTGATCACGCAGTCTATCCGCACTTTTTCTCATGTGAATCATACCATCTTGAAAACCAAGAACGATGTTATTATTAATTTGCTTTAGATCTCATGATTTTATGAGATTTTTAATAGCTGGCGTAACATACATAAGTTCATGGATTCAAACACGACCAGGAATATCTACGCGAGGAATGAGTCTTTGTGATAATACTCCAATTAATGAATCAGCAAGACGAACACGAGTTTGCTCTTGGATATCTGATGGGAAAAATTGAACGATACGGCTAATGGTTTGGACACTTCAGGAAGTATGGAGTGTGGAAAATACAAGGTGTCATGTTTCCGCAAGATTCATAGCTGCTTCTACTGTTTCATGATCGCGCATTTCTCATACCATAACTATATCAGGATCCTCACGCATTGCTGAGCGAATAGCACTGACAAATGAAAGTGTATCACGTCCTACTTCTCGTTGAGAGAACATAGATCGTTTATTTTCAAAAACGAATTCAATTGGATCTTCGATGGTGATAATATGTTCTTCTCGTGTCTGATTGATGCGTTCAATAATCGAAACCATGGTAGTTGATTTACCACTTCCTGTCGGTCCTGTTATAAGAAATATACCTTGTTTTGCAATAAGTACTTTATCCAGTCAATCAGGAAGTCCAAGATCATCCATACTTTTTGCATTTTTTTCGATACGACGAATGGCGAGTCATATCTTTCCCATTTTTGAATAGGCATTCACACGATATGAAGTCCCATCAAGTTGAGAAGTGTAGGCAAAATCCAGATCACGTGTTTTTTTAAAGGCTTCAATTTTTACGGGATTATTTCAAACCGCTTCCAAGAATAATTCCTCCATATCTGAGGAACTCAATATGGTCGGGTCACTGTGTTTTAATTCCCCGTGAATTCGAAAAATAATATCACTTCCATCACATAAGTGAACATCTGATGCTCAGGCTGTACCTGCACACAACAGTATTTTTTCGAGAGTGAGTTTATTTTCTCATGACATAATTTGATATTTGTTTTTGAGATATATTTTTAGAGAATGACACGTTTCTCTTCTTCTGCTTGATTTCCAATAAATGCTTGTGCCTTTTCAACAATTTCGATTTTTGCGCGAAGTTTTGAAAGTTGAACTTGTTTATCGGCAATCTTTTGTTCAATAGATTCCTTTTCCTTTACGTCCTTTGTAAGGGCTCCTTCCAAAGATTTTCGTTCATTATGAAGATGGATGATAATCTGACGAAGCTCATCGGAAATAGGACTGAGCTTGCTATCTTCCAATACAGCAGAAACAGACTTTCCATTTAGGGTTGATTCCTCTTCTGTTTTAGGAGATGAAAAATTAACAGGAGAAACGAATTCTGCAGTTTGAGCTGGAAAAAATGATGTTGCTTGAGCTGTTTCAATCTTTTCTTCTGTTTTAGGAATTGCAGGAGCTTCAACCGCAGTTGGATTCATATTAAAAATAGGCATAGATGCAACCTCCTGTATGGCAGGAGGAGTCTGAATCGGTGCACTCATTTGTGATAATTCTACAGTTGATTCGAGAGTAGGAGTTGTTATACTTGAGGAAACGATAGTTGCTTCATTTACTGTTGCTTGAGGAGTTTGAATAGTTTGTGTAGGAACATCCCCTTTTGAATCATCCATTCCTGAAAGGAAGCTTATTTCTTGAACTCATTCAGGTTTTGCTGCTGATTCTGATTGTGTTGCCATTGGAAGGACACTGCTCGTCATGAGTGAGTTCACTTCAGAAAGAATAGCGTCAATATTTCAAATATCCGAGTTTTGAGGCATTTCTCATGAAACAATCTCAGTTGCTATAGCAGGAGTTGTTTCAATTACTTGAATATCGTTTTGAATAACATTGGCAGGGTTTGTATCCAATAAATTATTGATAGCTGGATTAGCCGTTGGATTTTGATCGAAGAATCCCATAAAAGGAGTATGATAAGTAATTAAACAGTTGCTTTCTTTATATTTTTATTTTGTGTTTTTACAAGTTTTCCTTTGATTCGTTTTTGCGCTGGTGGAATCACCTTTTTTTCGCTTCCTTCCTTCATTTGTATGTAACATACATCAATTAATTCACCAATGCGTACAATTTCAGCTTCAATATCTTTAATAAGAAGGCGAGTCTTTACTTCATTGTCATGCATTTTTCGGGCAGATTCTTTATAATCTTCTGCTTGTTTCTTTGTTTCTTTGAGAAGTTGATTTTTGCTACTTCTCAAGTCTTTTAATTGTTCAATGGTATTTTTCAGAATATCTTTTGGATTTTCTTCAGGGTTTTTAATATCTGGTAATATATTTGGCATACCCTTTTTTTCTATAATTCAAAAGAGGGGGGTTTCTATTTTTGAATCATTTGATGCTTCTTCTTGAACTGCTACGGTATTTGGTTCAAAATGAAATGGATTCATTATTCAGATATCTTGATTTTCTTTTTCAACAACCGGAGATTCTTCAGATAGAGAAAGTGTTTCTGTTTTCTCAGGAGAAACAATAGGATTTTCAATAATAGAAAATTCTTCTACGGGCGTTTCTTCTACTGCCTGAATAGTTTCAGGTTCAGGAGATGCTTCTTCATTAAATCATCCAAAGAGATTTGATGATACCTCTGAATCAGGAGATTCTTTTATTGCCGGCGTTTCTTCAATGGCCACTGATTCTTCAATAACCACCGGTTCTCCATTTTTTTCTGTAGAAACAATGGATCCAAATATATCTGGAGCATCAACTTCCCCAGTTTCCCCCATAGGGAGAGGATTTGCTAAAAGCCCTTCCGTATTCCCATGGGAATGAATAGATGATTCCTCAGACCATGCATCTTGTCCTGGAAGTGGGTCAAAAACCTTTTCTGGTTCTGGTGCAAGATCGATACTTGTTCCAGCAAATAATGTCTTATCTATCTCTGTAGGTGTATTAGAAGGAGGGATGGTTGTAGTAACATCAACTATTGGATTATTTCCAACAATGGATGTGGTTTCTGTAATAACGTTTGCAGATCCGCCAATATCGATAGATTGACTCTCATTGAAACTAGCCACTTCTTGCACTGGCTCTACAATGGTTGTTTCTGTTGCTTTTGGGAGATCAGATTCTTCTCCGAGCGAAGTATCAATGAGCGTCATTTCTTCAATAACGGGTACAATCTTTTTTTCGGTAGATTGCCCTGTTGTGTTATCATTTTGTCCTCATGACGTTCCTGAACTGCCACTGGTTCAGAGTGATATATTTTTATCTCCTCAGAGGATAGAATCAAAAATTCCCATATAAGGTTTTTAGAAAGTACAATAAAAGGATAACATAAAAAAAATATATTTGCAAAAAAATACCAGCTTTTTATAATACCCCCGCTCATTTGTACTTATTAATATCTTTCCAAATATGGATTTCAATCAAGCAAAAGAACTTATGAAGCTTCAACAGGAAGCACAAAAGATTCAAGAAGAACTCTCAAATACTCATATTGAAGCCGAAGTTGACGGTGTGGTAGTGACGGTTGACGGACAATTAAAGGTAATTGCTGTTACCATTGAGGATACCAGCATTCTTTCTGATAAGACTAAACTGGAGAAAGCAATTATGGAAGCAACGAATAAGGGCATGAAAAAGGCTCAAGAAGTTGCTGCTGATAAGATGCGAGGAGTAATGGGACAAATGGGGCTTAATATTCCAGGTCTTTCATAAATTACTATCTTTTCTTCTATAAAAAAACACCCGAATATTTGGGTGTTTTTTTATATGGCTATGATATGACTCATGCTCTCAAAAGAGTTTCAGTTTCGATATTGTCGTATTCCATCCTTCATTCCTATGAGGAATGCTTTTAATACAACAGAATATGGGATGCGCGAAGTATTATATGGAATGGTTTTATCTTCTTTCAGGGAAGGATTTCTTCAAAGTATTTCAAGGGCTTTTTCTATTTTCTGCTCGAGCGTAAGGAGATTGAGTTTTTCATCGACACCTTCCTTATTTTCAACAAGAAAATGATGCAGAGAATCCTGAATAAGTTTCTTTGCAAGATTTTGAAATTCTTCCGGATTCTGAAAAAGGATGTTTATCTGATCTCAGAATTGCTCTCAGAAAATCTCACTGAGAAGAGAATATAATTCTTTCAGATCTTCCGAATTTTCACGGATTTTCGGGGTTTCGTGGATTTTTTCCATGGTAAAAATGACGAGAGTGAATAATCGTATTATAAAGGATACAAAAGTCAAATTTCTTTTTTGATTGCTTTTTCGTGTTTTCAAAATAGAGTATTCGTATACTTTTTTATTCACTAGTATGATTTGAAACTTACTCAGTCATGTTTTTCGAGGATTATCAATCTATCGTTGGAATACTTTTCCAAGATTGAGAGAAATATCTTCCCTTGATCATCTTGCATTTGTTGCACATGTTGCTATAACGCTTGCGTCTATTATTGAAGAAAAGGAATGAAAAAAGTATAATACCGGTCTTCTCTTACGAAAGATTCTTTGGTCAGGATTTTTTACATTTCAATATTCTGATATTAGCTCTGAACTGAAATATCGACTGAAAAAACATTCTCCTCATCTCTATACTCTTTTGGAGGATAATGTGTACCATTCTCTTCTTGATATGGATATCCCTGATCGACTTAAGACAGATATTACGCTGATTCAACAACCAACTCCAGAAGATGAAATCATTGCATTTTCGAAGGCATGGGCTGGTTACTATGAGGTATATCATAATAGTCTTGTTTATAAAGATGCGTATGCTCCCCTTCTCGAAAATATACGATTACGTGTTATTGAAGAGTGAGGTGAACGTTTTTTTGATTACTTAGACCTTGAGCCAACGAATCAAACCGATGTGGAAAAATATCTTGTAACCATCCATCGACTCGCTTCTTCCTATCGTTGGAATCTTGTTCAGCGTATTCAGCCGGTTTCAGTTCTATCTCACACATACATCATTACATTTTTCTCGTATTTGATAGGTATATTAGAAGAAAAAAATGATGAGGAAATCACTGATATGCTTCTTATTGCGTTATTTCATGATATTCCAGAGGTTATAACGGGAGATGTGATTACTCCAACAAAACAGGCTGTTCCATGACTGGAAAAAGCAATAGGAGAGATAGAGGTGACAATGGTACATGATTATCTCTTGGGATATTTATCAGAATATAATTTTTCAAAGGCATTTGCTGAACGAATGCTTCATCCATGGGATATGAAAAATGGGAAACTTGTAAAGTTGGCAGACACCTTTTCGGCATTATTTGAGGCGCTTATTGAATCAGGAAGGTCCCCAACGTTTAAGGAAACATATAAGAGTATTAAAAAGAAACTCTATACATATGAGTATAAGAGTGTGGATTATATTTTGAAATATGGGATTGGATATTTTGAAAACTAGAGCATATTTATGAGATATATAAAAAAACCAGGAATTCCTGGTTTTTTTATATATCTCATAAATATGCTCTAGTTTTCAAAATATCCAATCCCATATTTCAAAATATAATCCACACTC
>SSGK01000005.1 GCA_008015855.1 Candidatus Altimarinota bacterium
ATAATAAATTCTATATTATCAGGATTCGATGATACGCGAGTAAGCCAAAACGGTGAAAAGCTAATACGTACTTTCGCAATATTCTGATCCGAAACGAGTCGTGATATTGCTTCCTTTTCGGTCGTATTTGCAATCATTGATTTTAATTTCCTTGTAAGGTTATTTGAGGCATTTTCAAAATCATAGGTCATGTTCACATTCACTTCTGCGGTTACTTTTATGTATTGATCCGTTCTTCCGATCACATTTGAGATTCGAAGGGAATTTACATCCATTCAAAGTTCCTTTTCTGTCCCATAGAGCATTCTTTCATGAAGAGATTGAGAGAGATATGCAAGGGTTTGTTTTCTATCATATACCAATCCTTGAACAAGTGCCTTTGCTTCATACATCACTTCATCGCGTTTGTCTCCAATTTTTACACCATCCAACACCTGAACCACATCACCAGTAAATACAATAGTATCACCACCAAACACTGCATAATCTTCTCATGCATCTTTATTTTTTTGTTTTAACTCTTCTTCAAGCGTATCATAAGCAACTTTTCGGAGTTGTTCTCGCATGATAGATTCAAATTTTTTGAGCTCATCCTGTGTTACTACGTGGACTTTTGGATTTTCACCACCCGTAAATTGTTCTCGGGTTTTTGCATATACATATTCTCGATTAAACTTCAGTCATGGCATTGTGAGAGTGGTTCCTTCTGCAATATTTCAACGTTCACCGATAATATTTCCCGCTGTGTCATAAGGATCAGCTGTTACTATAACGTCCGCTGTACCAAGTGTCACTACACCATCTTTTGTTCTTTTTCCAGGAAGCCGAATCCAGCTATCAGATCGATAGACAATTCCATCATCCGTTACAAAACGAGTATCAGGACGAAACGTTTGTTCTCCAGGAAGTTCATTATAGAGGGTTATTTTTCATTGAGCATTTTGAGTACTATTGAGATCAATTTGCTGAACACGAAATGTCGCTTTGTGTTCAACAGGAATGGATACCGTTCTGGTGCGAACAATATTTTTCGCATCAATCTGAAGGGTTTGATTTTGTGTCAGAACCACATTCGCTGGAATAGATTTTACCGTAATCTCGGGCGTAATATACACATACGTTCGTGAAACAGTAAAATAAAATATAAAGAGAAGGAGTGTACATGAAATAATTAACCCCGAAATAACCAGTATAAAATTCGAATTTCTATATCGATTCATGGAAGCATATTGGGGAAGATTTCTTTTTTCTGTAACAAGAAAGAAAAGGTATGCAAAAAAACGCTTCATTTCATAGAATAAATATTCAAGAAATGTGAAATTATGCTTCAGAATATGAGTCTTTGCATATTGTGTATTAAAACTCAATCGTTCATCTTTAAAAGTCGTCTTCATTCCTACGGATTCAGCGATTTTACACACCTTTGAGTCTGTAGAGATAATTGAAATTCGCTTATCTCCATAATTTTCTTGGATATATCGAAAGAAGTGTTGATCAAGCGGGAATGCTGCTTTCGTAAGATCAAGCACCAAAATATCTCATTCAGATGCTCCTGTTTTTATTTTATTGTAAGCCGAAAGAAGTGTGTCGTTTTTTTCAAAAATTACTTTAATCATATTGATAGATTACATAGCGAAGTATTCGAACAATTGGATCTTTCTTTACGAGGAGAAGCTCATTGGCAACAATTGATAATCATGCCACTGAAGCGTATTCAATTTCTAGTGTTGTATCACCAATTTGAATCTCTGGCACCTGGATTCGAACTTTTGCATGATGGGTATTTACTAAATGCTTCGTAATATGTTCTTTCACCCCCTTGGCAGCTGCTGGATTCGACATGAGAAAGAGATTTTTTATCACCAATTCCTTTGATGTTTGCTTTGCTTGAATGTTTATCTGTCCGGAAAGGAGGGTAAAAAAATCAGAAATAATTCCAGAATATGTTTTATATTTTGCACTTTTCGCGAGAGCTTCTGGTGTCATCGAGAGCATATCAACAATGCTATTTTCAATATCAAGAAATGTTTTATCTGGATCAATTCTCATCATCTCTGCCTCGATAGTACTTATACCTATAGGCAGAACAGAGTAGCCAACAATTTCATTTTGAACCTCAAAAACCATATTCGTTCGCGCATATCCAATATCAAGATACAAATTCGTATCAAAAATATAAGGAGAAGACTCGAGAATCTTAGGATAAAGCACGGTTTTTGGAACAAGTGAAATAGTCTTTCTATCAAGACTATTAATAACCATATGGAGATTTTCAAAATCAACCATTGGTGCATAAATATTCAGAATGGTGAAGCGAATATCTTTTCCGGTAAAACCAATCGGGTTAGAAATTCTCTTACCATCGATATATATAGAAGTAAGGGAACTTGATATGAGCTTTAAATCAATATTTTTCGTACCAATGGTTGAGAGGAGATTTTCTTTAATTCTATCATAAGAGCGTTTTTCAACGCGTTTAATCATACTATCAATTTCTTCCAATGTAATCGTTGATGTCTTATCAGCACGAGCATAATTCATCGTAAGGATATCATGGGGCATGATATTGGATGAAAATGTTACAATAATATCCTCTGGAATTGATTCAAGCCCATCAGAAGCCTTGAGTATTGCCTTTTGAATCATATCAGAAACTCCTCGCATATTCGCAATATCACCGTCCATCATATGGTTTCGATTTTGTCGAACACTTGCTTTCCCAAGCAGCTTTAAAGACCCATTTTCTATTTCACAAATAAGGACTCGAATTTTACATGAACCAATATCAATCGCTACAAAACGACTATATTCCTGTATCGTCGACAGACGAAATGACATAACAGCAAAGTTTAGAATGGTTGTAGTGTATAAATTTTTGGTATCTTGTAAAAACAAAATAAAAAAGAGCGTACACTTTTCTTGCTCAAGTTGATTAATTCGATTTTATTTGCATAAATATAAAAAATATGCTAGAATTTTCAGGAATTTATAGCATATGAACAAGAATGAACACATCTGGTACTATGCAACCCTCGGAATAATATTTCTTCTTCTGTCGGCTTTTTATTCGTATATTCAGTACTGGATTCCATCTCTTCAGGTTTACAAAGATATAATTCGAGTTGCTTACACTATTTGTACCACTCTTATTATTCTTTCTGCACTTGCTAATACTATTAGCTTCATATTCCATGAGATAAAGATCTATATCAGTGGAAAACACCCGGTGGTTAAAAAGTTTCTTCCGATTATTCGTTTTATCCTTCTTACGGCACTTTGGGTTGTTGGTTGTTTTATTATCCTAAAAGAACTCGATGTAAATATCAATGGAATACTTGCATGAGCCGGAATATGAGGTGCTATTTTTGCGATTGCCAGCAAAGATGTGGTAGCTAATCTTCTTTGAAGTCTCTCGCTCATATTTAGTAAGGCATTTTGAATAGGAGATACTATTCGTGTTCAGTGACTTGAATGAATAGTAGATGAAGTAACTCTCAATTACACAAAGGTGATTTGAATGGATGGGAAACTCATATTTATACCAAACCGAAGTCTTCTTTCGGAAAAAATCGAAAATCTGACCCGTAGAAAATTTATTCGCTACGAATGGAAAATCCCTTTTACACGAGTCTCAAGTGCTCTTGTCATAGAAAAAAGACTAGCCATTATTCGGGAAGAACTCGAAAAATCTGGCTATGAAGATATTAGTCTTAATATCACAGAAATTACCATGAATGATATTGTTTATACAATCGGTGGCAATACGAAAGAGGGGAGTCAGGAATTTTTTGAATCATTCCATCGCTTTATCGTGAAGCATATTCCTCAAAAATCAGCCTAAAAACCAAAGAAGTTGAAAACTAAAAAAATCCCCTATACTGTTGGGGATTTTTTTGAAATATGAACAACTTATCACTCCTTCTTGGCTACCTCCTTATTGCGTTTGGAATTACACTCGTACTCATTCCATACTATATTCGATTTCTCTATCATTTTCGACTTGGAAAAACCATTCGAGATGAAGCACTCGTATGAAAGGCAACAGAATTTGCAAAACTTCACAAAGAAAAAACAGGAACTCCGACGCTCGGTTGAGGAGTTATTCTCTTGGTTATCTTTCTCCTTGTACTCGGATCAATTGGTATACTCTGAATGAGTGAATGGATTGAAAATGTATTCGGAATAACATTACGTCATTCTCTCTGGAGTCGTGAAGAAACATATCTCCCACTCTTTACGCTGGCAACCGTATGACTCATCGGACTAATTGATGATTATATGAATGTTCGTGGAATCGGAAGAACCAAATGATTATCTGCTCGAGTAAAAATGATTCTACTCATTCTATTTGCAGGAATTGGAGCATTTTGGTTCTACTTTAAACTCTGATACACATCGGTACATATTCCTTTTTTCTGACAATTTCCGCTTGAATACCTTTATATACCACTCTTTATTCTCATAGTGGTAGCCATGGCAAATAGCGTAAATATTACTGATTGATTAGATGGACTTGCCGGTTGACTCCTTCTCTTTAACTACACTGTATACGCCTTTCTTACCTATCAACGCGGACTTTTCATATTGTCAGCTTTGTGTCTCATTATAGTAGGAACACTCATAGCATTTCTTTGGTTCAATATTAAACCAGCTAAATTCTATATGGGAGATATCGGATCACTCTCGCTCTGAGCCACACTTGCAGTCATGGCAATGCTTACCGATACATTATGAGTACTCCTGATTACTGGAAGTCTCTTTATTCTTGAAACCCTTTCGGTAATTATTCAGATTACTAGCAAGAAACTCCGAAATGGAAAAAAGGTTTTTCGTATTGCTCCATTTCATCATCATCTTGAAGCAATCGGATGGAGTGAGGAAACCATTGTGATGCGATTCTGGCTGATTGGTATGGTACTCGCAAGTATCGGAATCATTGTTGGTCTCGGAATTATAAAAAATGTTATCATATTTTAAGAATGGGTATGGTTTTCTTATATTTTTTTCTATATTAGAAAACATAGATAATATTTTGCAATAATTTTTGTTTTTTGCTTATATAAAGCCAAAATTCGGTTTTTTTTCGAGAGAAATCTGAACCAGAAGGGAAGAAAATATAAAAAAACATTGCAAAAACATTATGAGCATCATATAATGCTCACGTCCTTTATTACTTATCTTTTTTCTTATGAAAAAGCAGGACTTTATTAAGACTGTTGCTTCTAAGTCTGGTCTTAGCCAAGATGCAGTTGCAAAATCTCTTACAGCATTTATTGAGGTTGTTACTAAGAGCCTCAAGAAGGGTGAAGAAGTGAATATCACTGGTTTTGGTGCATTCAAGATTTCTCAACGCGCTGCTCGTAACGGTGTTAACCCTAAGACAGGTGCTAAGATTAAGATCCCAGCTATGAAGACTCCAGTTTTCCGCGCTGGTAAGACTCTTAAGGAAGCAGTTCGCTAATATATTCCAAAGTATTCAAATAAATCTCTCTTGCAAAAGAGGGATTTTTTTGACAAAAAAAGAAAAGTCTGTTAGCATATCTATGTATGTAATTCTTTGCATGATTACTCTCGATATAACCCAGACAGATTATCAATCTGTAAAAAACATTATCGATCAAAATATAGAAGACTTTTGAAACTTCAGTTGCAAAATAATTTTTGTGACGGATTTTTATGAATCAAAGATTATTCGAGATCTTGTTGGTTATTTTCTGGAAAAAAACACCATCTTTAGTCCTTGGAAAGCTCGTTTCATCTTGATTACTGATGAACTTATTAATAATTCCATTGAACACGGTAGCCGCCCTTGAGACATCAATCATTGCATCATCAAGATAAAAACCACGAAAACGAAACTAAAAATATGACTGGAAGTGATTGATTCCTGACATGGAAAGGATTCAAAATGAAGCGAAGAAATGGAAAAAATAAAAACAAAGAAAACCGAGGAAGTGCAATGAGAAAATACCTATATGGGAAGTCGTGGACGCTGATTATTTCATATCACATCAAAACTTGTAGATAATCTGTACTTTAAAGATGCATCCAATGGATGACTCGTGGTATGAATTGAAAAAAGCTTTACGAATAAAGAACTTGCGGAACTACAAAGTGAATCTCATGTATAAAAAATCCCCGGAAAAAAGGGATTTTTATTTGATACCAATTTGCTGTTCTAAATCAGGAAATTCTTCTAGTTTATGAAAGTGGGATACATCATTATAGAAGTGTGTAGCAGCATTCGGAAGATGCGCTGAAAGAAATTGAGCATCAGCAAAAGGAACAATATAATCATCTTCAGAATGCCAAATATGAAGATGATCTCAGAGAGATTGAAGATTTCCCCAATCATCGGGAGGAGTAAAATCTCATACATGAACACATGCTGCAATGGTATGCAATTGAGAGCACTTGATATTTAATTCTGAAATGGCTCGCAAAAGGAAACAACCACCGAGTGAATGCCCTATAAATACTGTATCTTCCAGGCATGAGATACTATGAAGCAGTCTTTTAAAGACAATAAGCCATTCGTTGTAATGAGCATTATCAGAGCAGGGCATCTGTGGCATAAAAACATCCCATCATTGCATGAGTGCCTTGGATGCGAGACTATTTTTCCATTTCTTCTTCTCTCTCCAAGGCTCTATTCGATAATTATTAAGATAATCAATATAGAGTTCCGGTCAAGAAAAAGATTCACCCCCTCAGATGATAACGATTGTTTTTTGCATACACGTATATATAACAGTATTTGTAGGGTATTGATTTGATTCTATAAGTCAAAAAACTTGCTCAGAAGAAAAAAGATATACAATAGTATTATTCTAATTATTCATGTTATGATACCATTTCATCGTATTTATAGTTGGCTCTTCAAATCATTTCGAATTAGTTCAGAAACTGAACTCATCGATAGATTGATTGAAGAAGGGGAAAAGACCATCATGATTGTAAAGCGATCATGGATTTTCTGGCTCTTCATTGCATGGTTGCCCCTTGTTATTATAGGACTCTCATGAATCAGTATATACATAGCCATAACACAGCTCACGATTGATGTTATTCGCTATCCAATTATTATTGGAAATATACTTCTTACAACGATTATCATCCTCTCAACACTTCGATATATTACCCATTTTCGTGATATTCATGGGAATACTTGAATTGTCACGGATGTAAGAAAACTCAGGGAAAATCTTCATCTCTGAGATACTTATTTCATACATTTCTTCGATTGGTCTATAACCAATCAAGTAGTTCTATTTAGTACAATCATTATTGAGATTATTCTTGTTTTTATCTATCGAGCTCATATTGAAAGTCATATATGGATACTCACTCTCGATGTTATTGTTATGTTTATTGAGATGATTTTTTTGAAGCTCTATAGAAAAAGAATGGTTGACCTTGAAATGGATTATAATGTGATTATTCCTGGAAAAATATTTTTCGTAAATCAAAGCGGAGTACTCTCAAGTATTCAAACCATTGAAAGCGATAAAATCAAAACCGTTCGTTCCGCATTTCCGAGTAAAATTGCAAGCTTTTTTAATTATTGAACCGTTGATATTCTTACCGAATGA
>SSGK01000066.1 GCA_008015855.1 Candidatus Altimarinota bacterium
CAGGTTTTAGAATGCAATTCATTCAGATGAGGTAAGAACTTATGTTCGAGCTCAAACGCATAGAATTCACAATCTTGCGGCTTAGCACGGAGAATTTCCTTTGTAATAACACCCGTTCCTGCTCAAAATTCTAGCACACATGATGCCTGATGAATCCCTGAAAAATGTATCATCTTTCGAGCGAGAAATGAAGAACTTGGGACAAAAGAACCAATCGCTTTCGGATTCTCGAGAAACGATGATATAAACGTCGTACGTGACATAGAAGAAAAAATTATTTCAAAATCTTAAGAAGATCTCGAAATTCTGCAAGCTCAGCTGCATCAACTCCCTTCTTTTCAAGAAGACGTTCAAGTCCACATGTATCAAGTTCATAAACTGCTTGAGTCATAGCACTTCGAATCGCAACAAGTTGTTGTACGATATCACGAAGTTGTTCTTCATCTTGAATCATCTGAATTACACCACGGATTTGTCATTCTACTCGGCGAAGGCGATCAGTTACACGCTTTTTTTGTGCTACATCTTTGATTTTCATACTCTGGTATATTATATAGTAAATACGTACGGTAGTATAAAAAAATATTTTCTAAAATCAAAACAGATTCGGAGAATTGATTATACTTTTTTATCTCTTCTGTCGAAATATACGCTTTTCATAAAAAAATCCCCTCTCAAAGAAGGGATTGATATATGTTACATGGCGGAGAGGGGGGGATTCGAACCCCCGGTACCTTTCGGTACACACCCCTTCCAAGGGTGCACGATCGACCACTCTGACACCTCTCCATAAGGAATAGTAGAGCAGAGTGACTCTAATGAAATTATGGGATATTGCAAATTTTGATGGATAAAAACTTTTATTTTTGATGTTTTCTTATATAATTCCGGCGTTTACAAAACCATACTTAAATTCTTCCGTATGATTGACTCTATCTCTACACTGGTACGAACATTCTTCGAACGAATGGGAATCCAAATCACCAGCATTCAAGTAACACCAGAAGATGCTCAAAATGTATACAATATTCGAATAGAAACTCCTGATTCCCCTCTTGTTATTGGTATGCATGGACAGAATCTCCAAGCTATCAATCACCTTCTATCTCGAATGATCGAAAAAATCACAGGAGGTTTTAGTATCATTCACCTTGAAGTGAATGACTATATGAAGGAAAAGGATGATCGATTCTTTCGATACCTTGATGGACGAATTGATTTTGCGATGAAGTCTCGAAATGATGTATCTGTTCCAAATCTCAATGCATATGAGAGAAAAAAGGCACACAGTTATATTGCTGATAAAAAAATTGAATGACTCCGAACATACAGTCACGGAGAAGGAAAAGAACGCATGCTTCATCTCATCTACGAAGGACCAGTAGTTACAACCAATGCTACATCTGCAAGCACTCCTCGTAAAACTGAGATTGATATCTCTGAAGATGGTATTGGTATATAATATATAGTCCTATGCGCTCTATTGTGTATAGAATCATTCTTGTATTATTTATAATATTCTCGTTTTTCTCATTCTATCGAGCAAATACGGGAATTTTGTTTTTGGAATATCTTAAGATTGAATCCTACAAACAACTCCATCCAGAGTTTATACCCGAAGCATCTACGATACGAATCGGCGGAGCATGACACGATACCGTCATTGCTGATATGTACTGGCTCAAGACAATACAGTATATTGCTGACAATCTTTTTACCTCATGAAAAGACAAAGAGGCATATAACCGATACTTCAGCGTACTTCTCGATACTATTACTGATCTCCATCCTCGTTTTACGGAACCATATGTCATATGACTCCTCTTCGCTCCGGCTATTATGCCAAATGATTCAGATGAAATAAAAAATGAGAAGAAGGAACTACTGAAATCATCAAATCAACTCGGGGAAAAATGAGTAAAAGAAACCTGCAATCCTCTCAAGATACAATCCATTCTCTCTGAAATTAAACTTTCCAATATCTAGAAAAATCCAAAAAACCAAGATCCTTGTATGAATGGCCTCATACCATACTACCTCTGATATAGCTACTACTGGAATAATGATTACGATGCAATAAATGCTGTAAAATACTATAAAATCGCTGCAGGACACACGAGAGAATGAATTGCTACAGAAGTCCCTATCGCCACACAGTACTATATACCACTCATTCTCGGAAAGTGAGGAAACTATATCACTTCCGCTATTCTCTTCCTGAGTATGTGACTCGATGGGGTCGATGATGATAAAAAACTCTGTTCGACAGAATCAGAAAAACTTCTCACTTTCCTCCAGCCATATAGAGAGAAACCAATTGATCTTGCGAGTATGGAAATGATTAAAAAAAGCATAGAGAATGTACTCCCGAGTGCATCCAGTATGAAAGCATACAAATCAGCAAATCCATTCACCATGACGTGTAATGAACACTATAATAGAGCTATCCGACAATTCAATCTCGCACTCGTAACAGAAGCGGATAATCTCTATCTCAAGAAATACGGAAAACATGCTCAAACCGCGATGGAATTAATAGACTCACAGATACTCCCCTCTCTCCCTACTGAGTATGAACAACAAGTTGGTATCATCTATGAATATAGAGAAGACAAGAAAGTATGGGATTACACTGCTGGAACCTACAAAAAGAAGAAATAATAAAAACACCTTTCAATGGAAAGGTGTTTTTATATGGAAAGCAGAGAAATATTACGATTTACAAATCTTATCATATTTACTTGAGAGATCTGTATTCTTTTGGTAATTTGCGATTACTGCTGCATCACAAGCAATGGTTCGATCGAGCTTAGATTGGAGTGCCTCGATCTTTGTAATTTCATTGAGTGAGTCCTGGAATTTTCCAATAATAAAATACGTACGGTAACGAATACGGAGAACATCGACCGTTGGAGCATTCGTCTGAAGGTATGTATTTGAAAGATTGATTACTGAAAGGTATCGCTTATCATTGTATGCTTTCTGAATATCAGAAAAGCTAATCTTTACACCACTCGAAGTAAATACTCCTGTTGATGATGTGTTAGAGGTTGTTCCGCTCACAGTAGTAGAGGTTGTTGTCTGAGATACTCCTGATGTCACATCTACAACAACTGGATTTGGATTTCCAGCATAGGGATTTGTGATAGTTGTACGCGTAGATCCGATATAACTATTCACTCATTGAACGGTTACATATTTTCGAGCGGTCTTATCATATTTAAACCATCCAACAAATTTTGGTGATATATCTCCTGGATTATAATTGAAGAGGATCTTTCCATCATACGCACCTGAAAGACTGGCATCGTCACCAAAATCAACATCCACATATACTCCATGTTCTGTTGCACTCTTAGTAACAAATTCAAATGCAATAATACTGGTTGTATTTGGGAGAGTAAAGGTCTTACGCATATTTGGAAGTGCCTTGTTCATCTTTTCAACAACAGCCGCAAATACCGGAGTTGATGATTTAATATTAGCAAGTTCCTTGTCAGCATTCGAAGAAACGGCAACCAATGTTCCACTACTCGTAACCACTGTTGCACCGGTAGCAATATTGAGCTTTGCTCGGAGTGCTGTATTCTCAGATTCAAGCACTTGAATACGCGATTCATACTTTGCAATAATAGCAATAAGAGTATCAACAGCTTGCTTTTTAAGTGCTTCATAATCTTCTGCTGCAGAAGCAAAAGAATGCATTCCAACTGAGAAAAGAATTGCAAGGGAAAGAAGACGAATTGTACGCATAGGAATAAGAAAAAATATGGTCTAACTATACACGCGAAGAAGTGGAAATCAACTTTTTCACTGGAGCATAAGACTTGCGATGTATATTAGTTATTGTATTATTTATTAAAGCATCCATATGTTTCTTCGTTCCATAGCCTTTATGGAGTGAAAAATCATATCATACATACTCCTTGTCAAATTCACACATCTGCTTATCTCGGGTCACTTTTGCTAGAATAGATGCGGCAGATATACACGGAACAACACTGTCCCCTTCTATAACGAATATACATTCCCTTGAATGATTCGTCTGAATATCTTCCAATGATGGATACCTCTTTCATCGTACATATACGATATCTCCGAGTTTTTCACCCATTTCAGGAAACTGATAATTATCCCTCCCATCGATATATATTGAGATATTCTGACTCATCCAGATACTTTCCGGGAGTCATTGCAGTGCTGCAAGCATAGCCCTTCGATTGGCCTCTCGGATACCAACCGTATCGATACATCCAGCATCACTCATTCCTACAGAAAAATAATACTTTCAAGAAGTATCGGTCTTTAGAATATCCTCAAAGAGGAGTTCTCTCTTTTTTGGAGTTATTTTTTTTGAATCATCTAATTCGCTCCAACAAGAAAAGTCAAAATCAATCTGACATGCAAAGCATGCTGCTACAACGGGTCATGCCCATGCTCCACGTCATGCTTCATCGATACCAATAATCCAATGCTTCATAAAGAAAAATATATAGACCCAAGTATAGAGAAAAATCCAGATATAAAAAGACAAAAATCGTTTTTGAAAATTACAATAAAATCATACAATACAGCCGCCCTTACAGAAAGCAGGCGCATACTTGATTTATCAAGAGGAAAGTCCGGACATCTTCCGAGAGGAGAAGAGCTAACGGCTCTGGCGTATACATATATCGAAAAGTATACGTACGGAAAGTATCACAGAGACAATACAAGACAAGGCAACTTGTCCAAAGGTGAAAAGTCCATTGGTGTCGCAAGGCTTCAGCGGACGGGCGCAAGCCCGTGATAAACCCTCTCCGATGCAAGAGGAATGGTACCAAATAATCTATATAGCACTCGGAATAGGATTATTCGGTATACCTTGCTAGAGCATACAGGCGACTGTATGTCGAGAGAGATTTGCGTCGAGGTACAGAATCCGGCTTATTACTTTTTGTAGGGGTTTTTCTTATTGTAAAACATGAAACCAAATATACTTCTCATCTGAATTCAGTGAAGCGGAAAAGGGACACAAGCACGAAAGATAGTCGAACAATTTGGCTATGCACTCTTCGAAGCAGGAACAGAATTACGAAACATTGCAAAGACTGATACGCCACTCGGACAAGAAGTAAAATGAATACTTGATGCATTCCTCTACGTGCCAGCACACTGCCTGAGAGATGTTATCACACAATTTATCGATAAAAATACTACTACACCTATCTTATTTGATAGCTGAATACGGAGTCACGAACAAAACGATGTGATCGAACCAATTCTCGGAGAATTTATCGTTATCCATCTCCATCTAGAAGAATCAATCGCCATCGAACGTCTTATGCATCGACGGGTTGATCCGATTACCAATGAAGCATTTCCCCCTGATTTTAAATGAGATATCAATCCAAAAACAGGAAATACCCTGATTGTTCGTGCTGATGATACTCTAGAAGGTATTAAAAAACGTATCCAATGGTCGATCGATGAGACACTTCCTCTTATCGATATATGGCAAGAACATGGGCATACTATCCATCATATCGATGCGAGCAAGTCAGTCGATGAAGTCTTTGCTCATATATCTTCCCTCTTATCTTCTTATACTTAATAGACTATGCATATTCTCCTTGTCGGAATCCAATGAAGCGGAAAATGAACACAAGCACGAAAGATGCTCGAACAATATCCATGATATAGTTTCTTTGAGATGGGACAAAAGCTCCGTAACTTCTCAGAACTCAATGAGCCACTCTCTCCAACCGTTCGAGACTATCTCAACTCTGGAAAACTCGTACCACTCGATATCATAGAAGCGATGCTTCAACACTACAAAGACCATCATTCTGGAGGGAATATACTCTTCGATGGCATCCCTCGAAGCCTGGAACAACTTGATCTCTTTGAGAAAGTATTTCCTGACTACTTTATCCTCTTTCTCGATCTCGAAAAAGAAGAAGCGATTCGTCGCCTCTCAAATCGACGCATCGACCCGACGAATGGAGAGAGCTTCCCTGCTGATTTTAAGGGAGATTTTTCACCATTCACGGGAGTGAAGCTTATACGAAGAGAAGATGACAATGAAGC
>SSGK01000018.1 GCA_008015855.1 Candidatus Altimarinota bacterium
TAGATAATCATGTTTATAATATCATAAATATTTTGATGCAATTTCACAATTATAACTAAATTTCGAAAACATGTTATTCAATTCATCTTCATCAATACTTCCATCTTCATAAGCATATTAAGCATTTATTGCCAGCGTGTTTGCAATAAGTATTGCAAGATCAGATATTAGTCTGGAAAATCTTTTTTCACTCCAAATTATACCCATAAGGTCTAATAAGTGTTAAAGAAAAATGAATCTATTCAGATTATCTGGAAAAGTACTGAGATCAATCCTATATGGATGAAACATGATTTTTGCATCTTTTTCACAATCTTTTGGAAGATGATTTATAAAATAACCATTAATAATATCTATCTTATTAAGTATCTGTTCTTGTATTATAGTATCAGCCATATAAGAAGATGATTTATAAATAAAAAACTATCGCATGGTAGATTCTCCTCAAGTAGAAATAATATATCGCACGTACCCTTCAATATCATCTTTTTCATCAGGATCAACCATTCTATCACGTGCCCATAATGCAGATATGAGCATCAGATTTCAGGCAAGTTTATCATGTTTCATAAGTCTTCGTGCAACTTCTTTCGACTGATCAATTAAATCATCTAGAGTATCATCATTATTACTATAAATTCCTACAAGCTCATTTTCCACAATATCATCAAAGTAAGTTTGAAATCATATATTTGTTGTCATATGTCGTAAATTTCTTACGAATTAAAAAAGGGCAATCTATACGCCTTGGATGTTTGCAACAACATTTCTGCGAATCGATTGCCTCAAAAAGACAAAAGGACACACTGGCAATATAAATTGCCCTTGTTAATCTTTTTGAAACAAAGAAATCGAGAAATGTGTTGCCCTTTTATGATATTTTTCTCTTATTGATTGTCAAAATTAAAATCCCCTCCATTTTCACGGAAGGGATTTTTTCATGGAATCGGTTCGGTTACCACATCTTATGAATTGGGAAGAGGACACCGATACCAAAATTCCCGAACTTGAGCCCACCACCTCCTGCGAAGCAACCAAATCCGCCGAAGCAGATACCAGCTGTCCCATAGAGGGAACCGAGACTCAGAATAGGGCCGATATAAAGAGCGAAGTGCCGGTAGAACGGCTTATCCCCTGTTGCTTCCGTCGTGGCTGCCATCGCAAGCGATGGAATCAAGAGCGGAGTCGACCGGATTACCTTGAGAGCTCTCGGGATATTGCGAAGCGGTACTTGTATCATGCGACGCTCATCGACGATACCGCCGATGCTATCAGCGAGACTGTCGAGCGCACTTCCACCACCTCCATCAGACGAGGAATCCCCTACACCAGGAGCCGTTTCCCCTTGTCCGATGATACCACCGAGATCAATCACGAGACCAATTGCCAAACCAAAACCCATTTTTATATCCCCTCACATCACTCGTGAATCTCACATGAGATTCTTTTCAACGGGATGTGCCAATTATTTGGTATTATTATAATATATACTTTTATATACTTGTCAATCTATCTTCCTGTTGGAATAAAATAAGGCTCACATGAAGTGAGCCTTGGGTTGATGGGAATGGGATGATCGTCAGGCGGCAGCAGCGGATTGCTCTGCGGGCGCTGGTTCGACCACTTCGCTTGCGGCGGGAGCTTCAACAGCAGGCGCCGGTTCTTCGGGTGCAGCAGCGGATTGATCCACAACCACTTCAGCCGCTGGCAGTTCGGCAATGGGTGCCACTTCCTGCGCCGGTTCTTCGGGTGGTGCAGCATCAGTCGATGCAGCCACCAATTCGATGACAGCGGCCCTATCATCCGAAGCGGGAGCTTCGGGCAGGACGGTCGAGACACCATCGTCAGCAGCACGGACTTCAGCGATATTGGCCAAGGTCTGTGCAACACTGGTGAGTGCTTCGGTGCGGGCAGCAGAATCTTCCTGAACCAGCACTTCGGTATCACCGCTTGCATCAGCATCAGCCGTTGCAGCATCGAAGCGGGCAGCTTCGAGTTGATCCGTCAGATCGAGGACTTGCTGTTGCAGTTCCTCGATGCGACGAGCCTGTGCGATGTTTGCACGGACTTCGTCACGTTGACGGCGTTTCCAGACAGCAACACGGAGCTCTTCACTCCAGTTCTGGTCTTCGCCTTTCTTGGGCAGTTCGGCAGCGAGCCGAGCAACCAAGTCAGCATTGCGCTTGGTCATGGCAGCATAGAACTTCGGTTTCGATTGCTTGATGCGTTCCGAGAGATCCTTCTGAAGCCAGGAAATCTCTTCTTCCAGTGCCTTGACGCCCTGGAATTGGTTGTGCATGGCAATTGTCACATCCACATTCATATGCGGATGAATGATGTCCAGTTTAGCCTCACGACCAACGATACCACAGAAA
Source organism: Candidatus Altimarinota bacterium (assembly GCA_008015855.1). Taxonomy (GTDB): domain Bacteria; phylum Patescibacteriota; class Gracilibacteria; order BD1-5; family UBA2023; genus SSGK01. Next base: position 2,376 of record SSGK01000018.1, read on the forward strand.
GCTTGAGCGAGCAGTTTTTCGAGCATGTCATTTCCCCTTACTTTCGTCGCTTTCGACCACTATTGGCGAAAATCCTGAAAGTGGAGATACGATATAAAAAAATACTCCATTGTCAAATTAAAGTGGAGTATTTTTAAATGTCAATCTATTTCCATTGAGCCACCGAATTATTTTCACTATCCACCACATATTCTGGAAGAAGTGAGAGATTATTCGCATCTTCTGGAAAAGACATCCGCGTATACACATTCCCTCGTTTGAGAGAAGTATTTCATGGATATACTGCATAGTCATTCACTCCTAGAATCATCTGTGAGGCTTGAGAAGAAAGGAGGGATATGAAATCCTTTGTCCCTTGACTCGGTCGCACCAGATGGAATCTTTCCGTTGATTCTTCGTATTGATCTGTGGTTCCTGATGGAGCAATCAGTATGAATTTACGAGATACATCCGTCTCACGAACGAGTTTTAATACTGTTCGAAGCGCCCTCTTTCGTATCGAATCAACTCCCCCGTATTCTATATTACCCCTCGGCGTATCAGGGACGGTTTTAATAATATTTGCAAATCGATTCGAACCCGCCATTCAAAATGCATTCGTCGTAATAGCAGGACCAAGGAGGATATAGATATCTTCCTTCGGTACTCACACAAAAGCATGGAGGCAGTATGCGATGAATGGAAGATTGAGCCACGTTGCATGATTTGAAAGAATAACACAATGATCTTTTTTTCATCCTGTCAGAATATCTTCTCGATAAAATTGGAATCGATACGCAATGTCTCCTATATTTTTTACGAATAACCCCCAAAGTGCTCAATCTGGAAGGAGAGAAATAACAGAATCGATGACTCAATTTCCAAGAAATGGAAGGGTTATATCTGGTTCTACTGTATAGAGTGACTGTTCTGGATTATCGATACGAAGTGATATTCCTGGCTTTCGCAGAATCGCTTGCACCCAAAAAGGAACATTATATTGAAGTGTCTCAACCGAGATATCCGTGCGTTGACGCAAAAGAAACTCCTCTACTTCATCAATCACCGAAAGGAGTTTATATTCACCCACTTGATGATCTTTGTCGGTAAGAGAATTAAGTCGAACCACTTCTTCTTCGATGATGGACTGAACATTATTTGGCATACAGAGGAAAATATCGAACTTATCACATAAGTCAAGAATATAATATAATATTTGTCAATAAAAAAACCTACCCACTATACATTGGGTAGGCTCAATTCATGATTATTCATCATGAACTTCTTTGTCTGAATCGAGAGAGTTCGTATTTGACTCTCCAATATCAGTACCTCCTTTTTCTTTGAGCTCAAGATACTCTCGAGCATCAGCAATGAATTGCTTTCCATTTTTTTGAACAATGCAAACCGTACTATCGCACATGGTACACCTCCATAAAAAAATCCCCCAGAAACACCTGGAGGATAAAGAAAAAACATTATCTATTTCTTCTATACAACATGCAAAATAGCCCCAGGATTTCCTGAAAGCATACAACATGTAAGAGAAGAAAAATGATTCATTTCCAAAAAATAAGGAACAAGGAAACTCTATGAAAAAAGAGGACTAAGTCAAGCTTTCTATTTTATTTTATATGAAAATCCATATACTCCGCTCTATAAAATCTCTCTATGAAAAAATATATATTCCCTTTGATTCTTCTCGGAAGTATTGTTGTGACTGCCTTTCTCGTTGCCTGGTTTTTACCACGTCCGTATGTAGTGCATTATCATGCGAACTTTGCACTCTACATGAGCGGCAAACAGGTCAGTTTTTCAGGAAATGAGTATATGGAAGATGTCGCCCGTTGTAACATTGGGAAATGAGTACTTCCAGCAGATCGAGTACACCTTCATAAAAATAAATGAGACCTCGTGCACGTTCATATGGCAGCTTCCACTTGGGGACATCTCTTCGCAAATCTTCGATGGAATTTTGGTCAAGAATATCTGGTTGACACCACTGGAAAAATCTATACTCCTAACAAAGAAAATTCCCTCTATTTCTTTATCAATGGAAAACCCGTATTTAACCCATTTAATACACCGATTCAAAGTGAAGATAGACTCCTTATCTGGTATGGAACAGGGACGGAAGAAGATGTAAAAAATACATTCTTTCCGAAGGTGGCAAACGATGCGGCTCTCTATAATCAGAAGGATGATCCTGCCAGCTGTGGAACCAACGAGCACAGTGAAATCCTTGATTCATTCGGGGAAATGTGACATGAAATAAAGCATGCCATCTGGGGACACAGTGAAGATGAATAATATTGAATTTACTTTTTAAAGAAGATATCTATACTCTTCTCTATGTTTTGACGGATACTCTCAAGCATCCTCGTATGGCTTTTTCTCTCTCCATCAGTTTTGGCTGGTGTATTTCAAGAATCCATACAGCTTTCTCATGAAGAGATTCCATTCTTTCAGTGTGCGGAACATATTCAATGCGAAGAAGATATCAACAATGATACCATTCGCTGTCATACAACCGATACAGCACTTGAGAAATGAAATCATATTCTCAGTATTCAAATTCCTCATTGATACCAGGGATGTACTCGATGCTGTTCTGGGATGGCAGGGAGCTTTTCTGAATCGCATTTTAGTAATATTTCCCTCCCCCCTCTTTCAAACCATACACACTTTTGGGAGAAATATATCTGAGTTATAAAAATACAAGTCTAGGAAAAGAGAATACTTTTTATATTCTTTTCTCTTATTTTTATGCGATTTTTTAGCCTTCTTTTTCTTTGTTTCTTTTTTTTCATAGAAACCGTTTCTGCTGCGAGCGGCATCACCCTCAAAACAGAAACAACACAAGCAATCACCCAATCAGGACAAGCTCAGATTGAATTCTCGGTATTTGCACGCAAGGATTGTGTGCACTGTATCGCGCTTGAGGACTATCTCAATAAAACCTTCACCGGTTCTATCAAGCCAAAATACTACATGCTCGAGGAACCGAAAAATTACACACTCTATGAGTCATTTACCGAAAAAAATGGGATTGCAAAAGCAACTCCTATTATCCTCATCGGAAATACAATTATCGAATGATTCCAAGACGATGAAACAACTGGAAAAATCATCGAACACGCTATCAAGTCACTCACGGGAAGTTCTTATTTTGAGAACAATACCACGAATGCAATCAAGCAAAAATGAGGTGAAGCCTGTTCTGAAACCGAAGGTTGTGCCTATGATCCAACGGGTGTGTACGTAAAAATCCCATGGATGGGAACGATTAATCTCAAGGATTATTCCCTTCTTGCCCTTGCCAGTCTTCTTGGATTCGTAGATGGATTCAATCCTTGTGCTATGTGGGTACTCGTTATGTTCTTGACGATTCTTGCACAAACAGGATCTCGCAAGAAAATGTTTCAGATAGCAGGTATATTTATCCTTGCGGAAGCTATAATGTACTTTGCCATCCTCAATGCATGGTATAAGACCTGGGATTTTGTAAAATTAGACCATATTGTTACTCCCCTTATCGGACTCATCTCTGTCGGAGCAGGACTCTATTTTCTCTATGAATTCTGGACGAACAAAGATGGAGAATGTAAGGTAACATCTTTTGAACAAAAACGAAAAACAACTGAAAAGATAAAATCAATCGTGAATGCTCCTATGACTCTCGGAATATTCTTTACTACCATCGGAATTGCATTCTCGGTAAATGTGATTGAATTTGCCTGCTCTGTCGGTATTCCACAGGCATTTACCAAACTTCTTGAAATGAGTCCCCTCACTTTCATGGCAAAACAGATGTATATATCTGTCTATACGCTTTTCTATATGTTTGATGATTTTATCGTATTTGGGATTGCGCTCTACGCATTCCAGTACCTCCATCTGACAACCAAGTATACTCGATATTGCCTCGCGATAGGATGAATCATTATGCTCATACTCGGATACTTCTTCCTATTCGACCCAGTTGCCCTCAAGATGCTCGTAGCATAATCTCTCTTTAAAAAAACACTCCAGTAAGGAGTGTTTTTTTAATCTCCAGTATACATGCAAAAACAAATATTTGCATTTTCATAAGAGTATGTATAATTATAAGCACTACACCTTCACTTTCTCAAATATGAGCACTGAAGTATTCCCTCTTGAATGAGAATGAGA
>SSGK01000010.1 GCA_008015855.1 Candidatus Altimarinota bacterium
CATTGCCATTATTCTCATTATAATGTGATTGTGAATTGATTGGAAAATGACGCTTCTCAGCCTTGTCTTTCTCCCTATCAGCATAGCCTGTATTATGATTATTGGGAAATCAGCGCATAAAAATCAGCGTATGGCAAATAAATATTGGGATAAGGTATTTTGAAGAATCTCAGATAGCTTCACAAATCTTAATATCATGCGAATTTTTGATAGAAATGACTATGAGGTTGCCATTCTCTCAGAGAGAATTCACCATGCCTCTATTGAACAAAATAAAGTAAGAAAACTCTGGATTCTATTTAACTCTTTTGGTGGAGCATTTGTATTCGTTGCAAAAATACTCATTCTTTCATTCGGAATTATTCTCATCTATCAGGGAAGTCTCTCACTTTGAACCCTCCTCTTCTTTATTGCATTTGCTGATCGTGTATATTGACCTATATTTAGTGTATTCGAGTGATATCAAAATATGATGGTAAATATTGCTCATTACGAGAAAATTGAACATGTGTTTTGATTGGAAAATGAACAAGATAACGGGGTTATTCCGCTCCAAAATTTAAAGGATTCAATAGAATTCAAAAATGTTTCTTTCACCTATCCTGGAACGAAAAGGAGGGTTCTTTCTCATCTTAATATCACCATAAATAAAGGAGAAAGAATAGCACTCGTCGGACATACTGGAAGTTGAAAATCAACGATTGTACAACTTCTTATGCGCTTTTATAAGCCATCTGACTGAATAATTACCATGAATCAAAATGATATATACGAGTATTCGCTTGATTCATATCGACAAAAATTTGCTGCCGTATTTCAAGACACTACCCTATTCAATGAAACCATTCGACACAATCTCGAATACGTTCGAGATAATATAACACAAAAAGAATTAGAAGACGCATGTAAAAAGGCAAATATACTAGGTTTTATAGAATCACTTCCAGACGGATGGTCTACTGAAGTTTGAGAGCGATGATTAAAACTTTCTGGATGAGAAAAACAAAGAATCGCTATTGCAAGAGCTATTCTTGCAAATCCAGAAATTCTCATACTCGACGAAGCAACGAGTGCTCTCGATACAAAAACAGAGAAACTAATTCAAGGAGCATTTGATAATCTCATGAAATGACGCACATCTATCATTATTGCACACAGACTGTCAACTATTATGAATGCAGACAAAATACTTCTTATCGAAAAATGAGAAGTTATTGCTCAGGGTAACCACAAAGAACTCTATCAAAAAAGTTTAGCCTATAAAGAAATGGTAGATCTTCAGCATGATGGATTCTTAGAATAAGAATTTTTAATAACTTTTGTCAATAGAACTCTTAAAGGAAGATATTGATTTTATATCGAAAAATACTAGACTCCTCGGTCTAATATTTTTCATATGGAATGACTTCATTTTCTTTATACAACCCTTTCATTTCTTGGGTTACTTATTATTTCAAGCACCACCTACATTATAGCGAATCGTTATAAAATACCTTATACAGTGTTGCTAGTTGCTGTTTGAATTATTTTGAGCCAGTTTGCATCAATAATTCCATGATTTTGATTTATTGACGACTTTATACTCACACCAGAAATACTTCTTTACATCTTTCTTCCAGTACTTCTATTTGAGAGTGCTTATAATATGAGATTTCGAGACCTCATAAATAATATTGGAAGTATTTCATTACTCGCAATTATTTCCCTTTGCATCTCAACGCTCTGTATTGGATGAGGATTATATTATATATTTGAATTCCTTGGTTTCCCTATTTCATTCACGGTTGCTCTCTTATTCTGATCACTCATATCAGCGACTGATCCGGTATCAGTATTAGCACTCTTTAAAGAACTTTGAGCGCCTAAGAGATTAACCCTCATATTTGAATGAGAAAGCCTTTTTAATGATGGGACAGCACTTGCATTATTTCTTGTGATACTTTCATTTGTCATAGCAGATACCTGACATCCGAATGCATTCATAAGCTGAATTCATACTCTATTTCAAGGTACGTATTTTGATATTCGTATTATTACCGGAATATTTTCATTCTTAAGCATGGTTCTCATGGGAATATGTTTTGGTGCAATGATTGGAATTCTTTTTTCGAAGACTATAACCCTATTTGGTAAAAATAAAATACTTGAGCTCACACTAACCATTGTACTTGCACATATAACTTTTATTCTTGCAGACCTCCTTAATCATTTTATTCTGCCAGTATCAGGCGTGATTGCAACAACCATTGCAGCATTGGTAGTAGGAAACTATGGAAGATATAAACTTTCACATGAGACACGCATTACCATGAATGAATATTGGGAATTTTTCGCTCACATTGCTAATTCTATTGTCTTTCTATTAGTGGGGGTAATGATTGTTTCTCTTCATATATCATGGTGAACTATGATTCTTCCGATTGGGATAACAATAATTATTGTAATGGTTGCAAGGGCTATCTCTGTATATGGGGTACTTATTCCTTGGAACAAAACAAACATAGAATGAATCATACCCGTTAGTTGGATGCATTTGCTCTCTTGGTGAAGTTTACGATGAGCACTTGCTATTGTAATGGCATTACTCATTCCTCCGGATGTCTCTATGGATTGGCAATGAACCACGATATCAGTTCAGTCGTTCATTCTTGCTTTAACTGTTGGAAGTATCATGTTTACAACTTTTATTAAAGCAACTACCATTATACCATTGATTAAGAAATTACATATTGATAAGCTCTCACTGATTGACAGTATAACATACATAGAATCTAAAATTCTTTTTCTACTTGGAATTGTTGACCGTATAGAGTTAATTTGAAAGAAATGATACTTCCATCCGGATCAAAAAGAAAATCTGGAAATTCACTATAAAAAAGCCATTATCCATGCAAATGAAGAGATTGAAAGAATTAAGTGAAAACAAAAAAATATTGATGATATCATGCATCGAGTAGTAAGCCTCTATGCTCTCCATATAGAAAGAGCAAGTCTGATTGAATTATTCTCACATGGCGAACTCAATGAGGAATTACTCCGATATCAACTAGAAAAAATAGAATGACAAATTGATAGAATAGAAAATGGTAAATCTCAATTAAAAGATGAAGTTGAAAAGATGACTATTTATCCAAAAACAACAATTTTATTACAAAAATTAACATCATTATTTGAAAAAACAAAATATAAGAAATACGAGAAAGATTATATAAAATATCGCACAAGAGTTATTATTCTTGAAAAGGTAATGCGTCATTTGGAGGTATTTCATGAAATACCTGCGATATCAAATCATCCAGCGCTTAAAAATATAATACAACTTTATAATAACCTACTCACGACAGCAAAGGAATGACGTGATTCCATCAGAAAGAAACATGACTCTATCTGAATACTTGAATCAAGTATTATCCATAAAACAATACTTGAGCAGGAATCTCAAGAAATCTCAGAAATGATTGAAAATGAGATTATCTCAAAGAAAATTTGAAGCAAACTCCTTTCGGAATTCTCATAAAATAAAAACATCACCATTGGTGATGTTTTTATTTTATTATTTCTCACTGCAGATTCTACCCTTCGAGTGATTGGATTTTTACAAGTACAATTTGTCCAATTTTTACATCAGAGGCACTTGGAAGAAATACTTCCTTAAAATTTCTGGTTCGACCAACCCATCCATCATTTCTCCCCTTTCAGGAAATAAGAACTTCTTCTTCTCTTCCAATCATCATCTGGGAGCGTTTGAGTACCGATTCTTCGAGTAAATCATTTAAGATATTCCACCTTCTTGCCTTTTCTTGAGGAGAAATATCATCTTCATACTTATCATGTGCGAATGTTCCAGAACGTGGTGAATATCGAGCAATATATGCAAAATCAAATTCACATTCTTTCATTGCACGAACCGTTTCTTGAAACTCTTCCTCCGTTTCATTCGGAAATCATACAATAATATCGGTAGAAATAGAGAAGAGCGGGTTTTTTGATCGAAGGTACTCAACTTGAGCCTTAAAATCTTCATAGGTATGTTTTCGATTCATTCTCTTTAACATACTATTACTCCCTGATTGAAGTGCGAAATGGAGGTAAGGACACATTTTGTCTAACTCAAAGTGAGCATCTAAGATATCTTTTGTCATATCATGAGGATTGGAGCTCGTAAATCGAATTCTATCAAGTTCCTTTATCTGATTTATATCATTGAGTAATTCGCGAAATGGGGTAGTAACCTCTTTATTGATCCAGGTAAGCTCATTCATATCCCATAACTTCTTTTTTGTTTCCTTTCCATAGCTATTCACATTTTGTCACAAAAGCGTCACCTCCTTGGTACCTGTTTGAACAACTTCTCAAATTTCATTTACAATATCTTCTGCTGGACGACTCAATTCCCTTCCGCGCGTATACGGAACGATACAATAGGTACAGTAATTATCACATCCTGTTTGAATAATAATATTGGCACTCGCTGGATTTTCCTGTAATTGTTTCACAGCAAGGTATTCATTAAATTTGGCATCATTTCAGATATCTTTCCCAAGAATAAAAGAGAGAATTTTTGTAAGGAAAGCCACCTCTTCAATACGGAAAGTAAAATCGATATCATTTGAACGCAAGAAAAGATTATCATCATAATTCGCAAGTAATTCTTCCGAATTGAGAAGAGAGATTTTTAATGCCTGATTACGTTCATAATTCTCAAGATCGATGTAACGCCTTGCGACTCCTGTTTTTCGAACCATACAACCCGTAATTCAAAACAATGGAGTCTTACCAGTTGCATTTTTTTTATGAAATTGCTGAACTTCATGAATAAATCCAAAAACGCGATCTTCTCACTTCTGACGTACACTACATGTATTGAGCACGATTACATCGGCTTTCACAGGATCAAGAACCTTTTTAGATCATGCTCACAAGAGAATCATATGTATCTTTTCACTGTCAGCATAATTCATCTGACATCCAAATGTTTTCACAAAGTAATTCATATTGTAAAATATAAAGAAACGAATCGATTTAAAAAGTTTTTAACATCCAATGTGGGGCAAGTGTATCGAAAAAACCATGTTTGTAAAATAATGATATGTTCAAATACTGTATACACCTCTCAGGACTTTGTCTTTGAAAAAAAATAGGAGGGTTATATAATGTGGGTACACAAATTCCAAACAAAAACAAAGTTTCGCAACACAAAGGTGTTGCCGCGTATACAATTTTTACTCATAGTTTATTTACTTAATTTTCGACACAATATATGGTACCCGGAGAAACTTTTGTTGCAATAGATGTTGGGAGTTCAAAGATAAAGACAATCATAGGAACATTCGGAGAAGATAAAAAGCTTCGTGTCATGGGTGTTGGTGTTTCTGAATCTCGAGGGATTCGAAAGTGAAACATTCTTGATATGGAAGAGTTTAAAAACAATCTTGATTCTGCTCTCGGTGATGCAGAAAAGATGGTAGGAGAGCAAGTATCACATATTTATATCTGACTCTCTGGATCTCACATTGATATCATCCGAAACACAGGAATTGTTGCTATTCCATGAATTGAGGTAACAGAAGATGATGTAAATCGAGCACTCGATATGTCTCAAAATGGTATTGATATGCTCAATAGAACAGTTCTCAAGGTTATCCCTGAAAGCTTTTCTCTTGATCTTGAATCAGGAATCAAGAATCCAATTGGAATGAACGGAAAGAAGTTAGAAGTAAGAAGTCATATATTCTCCATTGGAAGCAATACACTCAATAACATCAAGAAATGAATTCATGATGTATGAGTGGAAATCCTTGATATATTCCCAAATGTTCTTGGAACTGGAGAGGCAACCCTTTCTCGAAGACAAAAAGAGCTTGGTGTTGTTTGTCTTGATATAGGGGCAAGTGTGACAAATGTTTCAGTATATGAAGAAGGTGCTCTTATTTATGCCGGAATTATACCAATTGGGGGGGAACACGTAACAAGCGATCTCGCTCTTGGCCTTCGAATTTCAATCGATACTGCTGAAAAACTCAAGCTTGAATATGGAGATATTGGATTTGCGAAGAGCGATGAAGATGAGGAAATTGACCTCTCAAAATTTTCTAATATTGATACAATCAACGTATCTCGAAAATTTATGGCAGAAATTATCAAAGCTCGATACCAAGAAATATTCCATTATGTAAATCTTGAACTCAAGAAAGTAGGACGAGATGGTATGCTTCCAGAATGAGCAGTACTTACGGGTGGTTGATCAAAAAGCCGAGGAATTCTTGAACTAGCACGTGAATCACTCAGACTCCCTGCAAGCATCTGAGTTCCAGAAGATGTAGATAACATGGGAGGAACTACTATCAGTGATCCTATTTATTCTGCAGCCATGGGTACTCTCCTTCTTTCTCAGAAGTATAGCACCCATAAAAGACCATTTCGAATTAATTTTACACCAGGTGCATGGATTGAATCACTCAAATGATTTATTAAAAAAATCCTTCCGTAATCACTCTTTTTTTCTACTTCATTATATCATTTCTTAATTAATCATTGTATGTCAAACTTTCACGCTGAAGACAGACTTAAATCACTTCTCAGAAATAACAATAATCCAGCTCAATCAACTGAAGCAAGCAGTGTTCGTGAGGTAAATCTCACAAACCATATATCTCCTGTTGCTAACATTAAAGTTGTTGGTGTTGGTGGAGGTGGTGGAAATGCTGTTAATCGTATGATTGAAGCATGAGTTGAATGAATTGAGTTCATTACAGTAAATACTGATGCTCAAGCACTCTTCTCTTCTGAAGCTCCAACTCGTATAAATATTGGAAGATCCACAACACGTGGTCTTGGTGCTGGTTGAAATCCTGAAGTTGGAAAGAAAGCAGCCGAAGAATCAAGCGAAGAAATCAAACAAGCTCTTGCTGGAGCTGATATGGTATTTATCACAACTGGTCTTGGTGGTGGTACTGGTACTGGTGCTGCACCGGTTATTGCAGAAATCGCAAAGTCTCTTGGTGCCCTTGTAGTATGAGTAGTTACAAAACCATTCACGTTCGAATGACAACGTCGTGCAATGCAAGCAATGGAATGATATGATCGTTTAAAGGAAAAAGTAGATACACTCATCACTATTCCAAATGATAAAATTCTTTCAATCATTGATAAGAAGACTCCTCTTCTTGAAGCATTTAAGGTAGCTGATGAAATACTCAAACAAGGTATTCAATGAGTTTCAGACCTCATTACCATACCGGGAGTAATCAATCTTGACTTTGCAGATCTTCAATCAATTATGCAAAATGCAGGAAGCGCTCTTATTGGTATTGGGTATGGTAGTGGTGAAAATCGTGCTGTTGAAGCGGCTCGTTCAGCTATTGACTCCCCTCTTCTTGAGCTCTCTATCGCTGGTGCAAAATGACTCATATTTAACATCACTGGTGGAATGGATTTATCCATGTTTGAAGTGGAAGAAGCAGCTCGAATCATCACAGAAGCATGTGATAGTGATGCAAATATCAAGTTTGGTACAAGTCTCAATGAAAATTTTACAGGTGAGATAAGAATCACTGTTATTGCCACTGGTTTTAATGAAGAAACAAATCGAAAGATTGGTGAGATAGCACGTGGTGGTTTTGGTCAGTCAAATCTCTTTAATAGAGCAAGCACTCCTACTCCTCAGAAAAATTCTTTTGAGCCAAAGCCTGCTATGAATCATTCTCATGTAAATCAAGCACCTCATTCTACAAGTCCATACGGAGGAAATCAACAAAATCATACAACAAACACAGAGCCCCAAAGCGAGCTCGATGTTCCAGCATTTCTTCGTAATAGAATCAAATAATATAAAAAACACCAGAATCAATCTGGTGTTTTTTATTACTTTCCATATAGTAGCATACATGAATAAAGAAGTATTTCATTTTGTCTGACTTGATCTCGAAACAACCGGACTTAACACAAAAACTGATACCATTATAGAAATAGCAATGGTAGAATTTTTCGTAGAAAAAGATATTCAATGACTCCATACTACCATCTGAGAATCAAAGAGTTATCTTATAAATCCTGGAAGAAAAATAGAGGACAATATTTCCCTTATTACATGAATTGATAATAGTATGGTGAGTGAATCACCATTATTTGAGACCATAAAAGAAGAAGTTCAAAATTTTATATGAGATAAAATAGTAGTTGGACACAATGTGTTATTTGATATAGCAATGCTGGAGTCACACTGAATAAATACTCGAAAGGACGTTATATGTGATACCTTTGAGTTTTCAGAGATGTTATTTCAAGACTGCGAAAGTCTTAATCTTTCATTTCTAGCATCACAATTTTGATTTAATAATTGAGGTGAACATCGAGCACTGGATGATACCATAATGTCCATACGATTATTTGTACACATCCTCGGGGAAATCAAGAAACTATCTCAAGAAAAAAAGGATATATTTATAAAAATAGGGGAAAATTTTCAATTCCAAACGTTTTTATTCATAACCAGTTTATTGAATCTAAAAAAGAATAATGCTGAACTAATTCAATACAATATATTTAAAAATATATCAAG
>SSGK01000058.1 GCA_008015855.1 Candidatus Altimarinota bacterium
CCACTAATAAGCGTTTTTTCATCTATGGGTCGTACACTCAAGCATATCATGCTCGAAATCATGGTTGATCGTGCAAACGAGAAATGAGTTTTTGTTGCGTCCCAAATCCTCTCAACGCTCCATACCTTAGTAGATATTCGTCCTCCAAAGTGGAAATTTTGGGAATCAAGAAAGCTCCCTTGGTTTCAATTTGAAGTGGTAGCAATCGGAGGAGTTATCCGTTTTTATATTCTCACACAGGCGGAATATAAGAATTTTATCGAGGCACAGTTTTATGCTCACTATCCTGATATTGAGATTCGAGAAGTAGAAGATCCACTTACTGGCATGACCCTTCGTACCGCTCATGCAAAACTCGCGCATTATTCGCTCGATGAGATTAAGCTCTATACAAATCTGAAAGATAGAACCGAAAAAGATACGGTTGATCCATTATCGAGTATAACGAGCGTATTAGCAAAGACTCCGAAGGATGCGGTAGCACTCTTTCATGTTGATTTTTCTCCGCTTCCCGATGAAAAATGGCGTACAAAATCAAAGCTTCAGATACTCGGAAGTCATTTTATTCCTGATTTTTTAAAGCGCCCACTCCTTGCTGGGAGCTTTTTTCTGCAACTCATCCTTTTTCCATTTCGAATCCTCTCCACTTTTATAGGATTTTTGGTGCGTGGATCATGAGAACATCATAATGAGCACGATGCACATAATGAAAAATGAGAAAATATCTCAACGAAAAAAGATATGTTTGGATATTCGGTAGCGATTCGTGTCGGAAAAACACTTTCAGATCGACCAACGGACGCGACTTTTTTGAGAGAACTCTGAGGATCGCTCCATATTTTCTCTAATCCGAATGGAAATCGATTTCTCTTACAACCTCTTACCGTAACAAAACGAGAAGATTGGTATGTGATTCCAAAGAAACAATGAATTCTCTCGGTCCATGAATTAGCAGGGATGGTGCATCTTCCGACTATCTATGTAAAGACTCCAGGTATTAACTGGATTATGACGCGCAAATTTGAACCACCGCATAATCTTCCAACCGTAACGAATGATATGACTCCGATTGGAGTGGCAAATTTCCGTGGAGGGGAACAATCATTTGGAATTAAGCCGATAGATCGAGCGAGACATATTTATATCATCGGAAAAACGGGAATGGGTAAATCGACCCTTCTCGAAAATATGCTCTACAGTGATATCCTTTCAGGGCGAGGAATCGGACTTATCGACCCACATGGAGACTTGGCAGATACGATTCTTGCGAATATTCCAAAATCACGAACCAATGATATCGTCCTCTTCGATCCATCGGATAGTAATTTTCCGATTGCATTTAATATGCTTGAAAATAGTCGACCAGAACTTACGCCGATTGTGGCGAGCGGCCTCGTTTCTATCTTTAAAAAGATGTTTGCGGATAGCTGGGGGCCTCGTCTCGAATATATCTTACGAAATACTATTCTGACGCTCCTCATGGTGCCAGACACCACTCTTATCTCGATACCACTCATCCTTACCCATGAAGCATACAGAAAGAAGGTAGTATCAAAAATAACTGACCCAATACTCGTCCAATTCTGGACACAGGAATTTGAAAAGATGGCACCCGCACAGATGAGCGAAGCGGTGAATCCGATTCTCAATAAGGTAGGGCAATTCCTTTCTTCTCCACTCCTTCGAAATATCCTTGGGCAACCGAGAAATCCATTCTCCCTCCGATGGATTATGGATAATGGAAAGATTTTTATCGTAAATCTTTCGAAGTGAAAGATCGGAGAAGATGCGAGTGCACTTCTCGGTGCGATGATGGTTACAAAATTCCAGATTGAAGCGATGACTCGTGCGGATATTCCAGAAAATGAACGCCGTGACTTCGGGCTCTACGTAGATGAATTCCAGAATTTTGCGACGGATTCATTTGCAACGATTCTTTCAGAAGCGCGAAAGTATAAGCTCACTCTTACGATGGCGAATCAATATATTGCACAGATGCCAGAAACCGTACAGACTGCGGTGTTTTGAAACGTTGGTACGCTTGTCTCATTTCAGGTATGACACCATGATGCTCTCGTTTTAGCGGATGTATTCTGAGGGGAGGATGTTATCCTTCCGAATGATCTCACGAATCTCCGAAAGTATGATATTTATACGAAACTTCTCATTGATGGTATGCCATCTCCGGTATTTTCTGCGACGACTTTTGCACCACTTCATCAGAGAATGGAGGTTCCAGAACAGCAATCTCGTGATGTACTCCTTCGAATCAGTCGTGAAAAGTACACAAAGAAACGAGAATTTGTAGAGAAAAAAATTGCAGAATATGCCACAAAGATTACCGAAGAAGAAAAGAAATATCAAAAAGACCAAATGGCATACAAAGAGAAGATAAAGGAAGAGAAGAAGAAAAAAAGTGACGAAGAAAGAGAAAAACAGACTAAAAAATAAAGCTCGAATTCTTGCAAAAGGAATAAAAATTTGCTACTATAAAGATATCTCAATCACTCTATTCCCGTGTCAGATATTCAAGAAACTTCATCATCCGTCTCACCCGCAATACCAGAAACTCAGGCTGATACAACCGTATCAGCTGTTTCAGCTCCTCAAGATACAACCCACGATGATACGGTTGTTATTTCTGCGAATACAGCGCTCGATGGGTATCGACTCAAGAATTTCTATATTACCAATGCCTTTCAAGGATTTGTTTGGATGATATTTCACTTTTCAGTGGTATTCTTTTTCACTTTTCAGATTCAAAGTGTTGCACTCGTTGGTATATTTCTCGGGATAGCGAATTTTATTGCCTTTCTCGTAGATATCCCAGTAGGTCTCGTGCAACGATACTATTCTACGAAGAAACTTTTTCTTTTTTCTGCATTTCTTCAACTCATCGCGATTGGAATATTCTTCAACTTTATCTACAACGTATTTTCTATAGCGAGTGGTGTAACAGGAGTGATTGCTCCTGAGGGGATTCAAGAGGGAATTGACTGGTTTTTTGGAAGTGCGATTAACTGGGTAGGAATTCTCGTTGCTTCAATGTGTTATGGTCTTGCAAAAGAAATCAATGATATATCAACCTATGGATATATCCTATCGAATGCAAACCCAAAGGATTATGTAACGATTCTCGCAAGAAATAATATTACCTATGGTCTTGGTTCTCTTCTCGGACTGATCTTATCATGAGTTATCTTGAGTTTTAGTCCCACATTTGCGGTAATATCTCTCGCACTCATTATTATTGGATTCATTGCATTTACGAATCGATTCTTTGATAATTCAAATGAATCAATCGAAGCAAAAGATATTCAGTCATTTACGATATGAGTGAAGAAACTCAATACTGAGAATGTTCGTGAATATATGACAAGTACCATCTCAAAGGTTGATCTCCCAAAGATTCTCGCCGAAGGGAAGTATATTTTCTTGAAACCAAGGCAAAAATCAGAAACAAAACTCAATTGGAAGGAATTGGCTCAAGAGACAAAAGCAACGGGTATTGTTATCTGGAAAATCATGCTCCACACGCCTCCGTATATGGTGCTCTATTGGACTATGTCACTCGTGCTCGTATTTGGATTCTGGGATACATTTGCTTCCACATTCTTGATTGATTTTCTGGATGAGATTAAACCAGGATGGAGTTATATTCTCCTTGCTCTTATTGCAGTTCCGGCTATGGGACTTCAAGAACTTATGTCAAAATTAGCTGAAAAGATTGGCATTAAGATGGTAGCGTATATTGGATTTGCTCTCTCCGGACTTTCACTCATTG
The DNA here is from genome assembly GCA_008015855.1 of Candidatus Altimarinota bacterium. Classification (GTDB taxonomy): domain Bacteria; phylum Patescibacteriota; class Gracilibacteria; order BD1-5; family UBA2023; genus SSGK01. The sequence goes on from SSGK01000058.1 coordinate 3,785, forward strand.
CTATGGGTATCTCATCACTCATTAGTGGTCCAGTTATAATCCTTGCATGTGCTATTATTAATAGTGTAGGATATGCAGCGGGTATGGCACTTGGTCAAAATCAATTTCTCGAAAATTATAACCGTATCTATGCAAAGACGATGGATCTCAAGGAAATTGATTCGAATGCTTCTGCTGGGCCGATGAAGATTCTTCAAAATATGGCAAATGTAGTCGGTCTCGTATTCGGATGACTTATACTCGGACTTCTTGGATATGTTGGATTCTTTATTGTATTCTGACTTGTGATTCTTGGGCTTCTTGCATGGAGTATTCGCCATCAGGATGAAGTAGATGTGTAAGCATTTGCTTTTATTGGCGTTCTCTGCTATGATAGTTATAGATTTTTCTTTTTTCCTATGCGTAAACTTATTTTGTTTTGTCTCATAGCAGGCTCATTCTTTACTTCTGCAGTACATGCTGATTTTTCAGAAGGGATTCCTGGTACATACGATGTGAAACAGACGAATGTAACAGTAAATGCCTGAGAAGGTGCAAATAATGAGCACTTTGGAATATTTGATCGATTCACTCATTTTATTGATGGATGAGATCTTTCAACGGATGAGATTATTAGTACGGATGGTTCGACGGGAATTTTTGCAAAAATTGCCAACTCTATACGTGAGCTTATTATCTTTGTTGCAGTATTATTTCTATTCACGGGAGTACTCAAACTCTTCTTTTCTGATATGAGTGAAGATGCTCGTGTGAGCTGGAGAAAGAGTCTTATATGGATTACTCTCGGTATTATTATCATGGGTATCGCTCCGACGGTGTGGAATATTCTCTTCAACAATGATGTAGAATGAATGACCGCAGGACGTCTCTATTATTCAGTAATCGAGAAATTAATTCAGCTCCTTCAATTCCTTGGTTGATTTGGTTTTATTGCCATGATGGTGTATGCCTTCTATGTGATTGTGACCGCAGGCGGACAAGAAGATGCTCTCAAGAAATGAAAAAATACGGTGATCTATGCAGTTTTTGGTTTCGTCCTTCTCAAGGTTCCAGAAATTCTTGTAAAATACGTATACGGAGACCTTCATCCAAATTGTCGAACATTTACTTTCTCGCTTACTTCGTGTAAGGTTCGATCGGAACAATCACTCGATGGTGCTGGTATTATCGGAATCTTCGCTCAGATATTCAATTATGTAAATGGATTCCTCTTTCTCCTCTGTGTCCTCCTCGTGCTCTATGCTGGATGGCTTGTATTCATCAGTGGATGAGATGATGAGAAGCTCAAACAAGCAAAGAAAACTATTATTTATGCGGGAATTGGGCTTATTATTCTGGTAGCAAGTCTTGCCATCTTCCGATTCTTCATCATGGAAGGAAATATTATGAATGTATAAAATGAATTATAAAAAACTCCCAAGAAGGGAGTTTTTTTATGGGTTTTGTATGATTGGAAGGAGTTTTCATTCATCATGGAGTGCCTTTATGTCACTGTACCCACCAAGACAGGTATCATCTTGAAATATCTGAGGAACGGTACGCATTCCTGATTTTTTCATGATATCCATGAGTACATCCGGAGTATTGGTAACATCTATTTCTTGGTATTCACATCCGAGACTCGAGAGAAGAAGTTTTGCCTGTACACAGTAGGGGCAGTAATCTTTGGTATAAACAGTAATCATAGGAGAAAGGAAATTATTGGATAAGGTTTATTTTAGAAGAATAAAAATCGTTTTGGAAGGGAACTGCTGGTAATCTTATCGGTATATTTTCCGAATAGATGCATCCCTCATTCTAAGTTCTTGGCGTGTATGCCGTGGGTTGCAAGAAATCGACACCCTTCACGACTTCGAGCCCCACTATAACACACAAGAATAATCTCTTTTTTTGTATCGATGGTATCGATTTTTTCAGGGAGTTGCATGAGAGGGATGTGTATGGACTGAGTAATATGCGTTTCATTGAATTCACGACTACTTCGCACGTCGATAATGAGACATTCCTTTCATTCCGTAAGGAGTGTATTGAGTTCTTCGGCAGAAATAGATGCAATCATATTTACGAAAGGTGTGATTCGATTATTTTTGTAAGCTCTCATACTTCATGAATCCCCATGAGTTTTTGAACAGGCGTTCCATCCTTATAGATTATGAGCGTCGGAATACTTCGGATTCAAAGTGTTTGAGGAATGATAGGTTCATTGTCGACATTGTGTTTCATGATTCGAGCTCGCGTTCCAATTTCTTTTGCTAATTCTTCTAGGATGGGTCACATAATCTGACATGGCCCACACCAAGGTGCATAGAAATCTACGAGTGTTACTCCTGTACTGGTATCTCGTTCAAAATTCGAATCGGTTGATGTAAAAACAATCATAGTTTCTATCGAGTTATTGAATATTTTTTCATTTTCCATTTCCCATTCCATGACCATTTCCCATTCCATGTCATGATCCTGCTTGTGTTCCTGATACGGGAAGATTATTTTTGAGCAAAAGTTCTGTCATTTTTTGATTGAGAGGTCCTACTGATTGTGCCTCTTCTTTGGTAAGAAATGTCTTCGTATCGAGACTTGGAGTATGCTTGTATGCTTCTGCCATACGGATGAAGGCACGAAGATGATTAAAACTTCCTCCACCAATATTTTCAAATACCAATCGAACATCTGCGAGCTCTATTTTTTTATACTCATCAACGAGGTGATTGATATCACCTGTTTCAATGATAATACCCGCTTCGATTGCACCAGTAACACTTCTTTCGATCATATTTTTGAGGGAAGTATAGGCACCACTGTATGTTCCAAAATCGGTAGGAATTGGAAGATTGTATTTTTCAAGGAGCCTTCCAACAGACTTCATATGATTCTGTTCCGATTCGATAATATTAGCTATCTCTTTTTCCGCTGGGTATTTTGCAAGCATTTCTTTATAGAGTGTATTCGCAAGAAGTTCTTCTTGGTATGCACTGATGAGAATAGTACTATATGTTCCCGAGAGTTCGTTGGAAGTACCGGTCGTATCTCCGGTATTTCAAAGTGAACAAGAGAGTGCAATAAAAGGGAGACAAAGGGCAAGAATAGAGTATTTCATAGAGAAAAATGAATTATAAATTATGAGATGAACACCATTCATTTTGTAAATGGGTAATAAGTGAGAGAATCCGAGTATCACGTATACGATAAAAGACGTATTGACCATCCTTTTGTGCCTCAAGTATTCATTCTTCTTTGAGTCTAGAGAGGAATTGAGAGAGTTGAGACTGTGAGATATCACAGAGCTTTTCCAATTCCCCCACACTTTTTTCAGAAGATGCGAGTTTGCAGAGGATAAGAAGGCGTTTTGGGTGAGCAATAAGCTTGAGGGTATCACTGATTTCAGAAGCGCGTAATTCGAGTTCGTGCATAATGACAGATGAATGTATCATTATATTATAAAAATGTAATATATTGTCAAAAGTATGCTAAATATAATTATTGATTTAATAAATTTATATGTTATAATAATAAAGTCCCTGTAAATTTGAAAGGAGATGTCATGGACAAATATCAAATAATAGGACTGATTTCCCAAATCGTCACGGCGGCTTCGGTCGTTCCTTACGTTTGGGGCATCATCCGTGGAGTCATAGTTCCGAACCGCGTCACATGGGCCATATGGACGGCAGTTGGCATTTCCTTGTGGGTAACCACGAAGGCTAATCCGCTCTCTGACGAGATTTCCATCATGTTTGCAACCATCCTTGCGATCAATCCGACAGTGATTTTCATCCTCACCCTCTGGAAAGGCTCTACCGAACCAGTCAAGAAGATGGAAAAACTTGCTGCTGTGGTTGCAATCATAGCCCTCGGGCTCTGGTGGCAGACGCAGGATGCTCCGGGACTACTTCCCACGCTTCTTGCCATCTTGGCTGACATTTGTGCGCTCGTTCCGACCATTCGGTTCGTCATGCAATCGCCCGATCAGGATAGACCAGCAGCTTGGGCTTGCTTCACGGTAGGTTCCGTTCTCGCCATCGCGGGCATTCAGCAATGGAATTTGGAGAGTTTAGTACTTCCGGTCTATATGGCCGTTGGATCGCTCTTTGTCGTTGTTCCTCTGGTGTTCTACCGAGTGAAAAATCGGATTCCGGTGCGTGAATGGGTCTGAAATATTTTTGCAGGAGAAATCCTGCTTTTTTAAAATTAATAATCCCCTTTATATTTTTATAAAGGGGATTATTCTAGGATGCTTTATCTTGAACCGTTTTTCTTTCGTTCGTTTTCAGTAAGCCATTTCTTACGAAGACGAAGGGAAGTTGGTGTTGCTTCTACGAGTTCATCATCACCAATGTAATCGAGACAATCTTCGAGAGTCATCTTACGGATTGGAGTGAGACGAATCGCTTCATCAGTACCAGAAGCACGCATATTCGTCAATTGCTTAGTCTTTGTTGCATTTACAACGAGGTCACCACCCTTAAGGTGTTCACCAATAATCATACCTTCATAGAGTTCAGTTGTTGGCTCAATGAGGATAGGCCCGCGTTCTTCGAGTTTCCAGAGAGAGTATGCCATAGCTGTTCCAGGAGTTCCAGAAATCATAGACCCAACATCTCTCTTTTCAATAGGACCCTTGTAGTCATCGTAATGAGAGAAGCTTGAGTAGATAATACCTTCACCCTTTGTTTCGATAGTAAAGCGAGAACGGAATCCGAGAAGACCACGAGTCGGAACTTCAAATTCCATATTCGTAATTCCATTTACCGTGTTC
>SSGK01000026.1 GCA_008015855.1 Candidatus Altimarinota bacterium
GAAAATAGATGATTTAACATTGATGGCAGTACTTCCATTCTTTACGATTCTTGCTGTGATAATAACACGTGCACTTTCTTTTGCTGCTATTTTTCCAAGCTGAACCGTATAGAGATGTGTAACGGTATTATAACTTCACCAAGCTGTGTTTGTACTGTCTGCATACGCTTTTTCAATGAGTGAAAGGCGGCGTCCCGTTATATCATTTGCAATATATGCATCAACGAACGTAAGACGTGAATCAAGTTTAATATTGAGGGTTCCGGAATTTACCGCTGTATCACCATTATTTCCATAGTCAATAGTGGCAGTAATAGTGCTATAGGAATTTCCTGTTTTCTGAGTTTCCTGAATACGCACATATGTGTAGAGATTTGCTGGAGAATACGGTATAAATGTCCAGTAAGAAGCTGAATTTGGTGGAACAACCGCATTTCCTGCAAGATCCGTTACTCAACCCGTGAGTACATTGAAGGCAACACGTCCAAAGTATTCATCATTCGGACGGAGCGAAAACGTATAATTATTGGTTCCAGAAACTTTTGTAAATCCTGAAAGGGTTGACCCAGAGGTTACTTCAATGTTAGCTGCTGTAAGTCCGGTAAGTGTTTCTGATGTGGTAAGTGTCACAAAAATTGGATTAATACTTCCACCTCCTGGCATGACAGACGAAGAGAATGAGAGGATAGCAGGATTAGTATCCTTTGTGAAGTAGTATGGTTGGAGTGGTGTAAAGCTATCCCCAACATCTTTCTGACGTATGGTTACATATACGGTTCCATTTGGAAGGGTTGAAAGATTTCCAGTGATTGACCAGGTATTTGTGAGGCTACATGCACCCGTTGCATTAATAGGACTTTCCATATATACAACTGATCCAGTGGCACATGTTCCTCTAAATTGAATACCAGAAAGAGATGCAGTTTGAAGATATCCACCCGGTGCTGGAGAGGTGAGAGAGAACCCATTGACCATATTGGTATCAATAGTAATGGATGTAGTAACCGGAGTTGATTCATTTCCAGCATTATCTCTTTGAACCACACGAATAGAATGTGTCCCATTTGCAAGTGTATCCGGTATTGCAATGGTCCATGCACCCGTTGTGCCCACTCGACCAGTGTAGGTAATACTCGAATTAATCGTTACGGCAATAATATGGTTCGCACTACCGCTTCATTTAATGTTTGGTTTTTGATTCGTAGTAACTGCTCCTGTATATGTTGGGTAGAGGATAGTTGGTGCTGGTGGTGGCGTAACATCAATGATGGTATTGAGATTTGTGAGGGGTGTTCGACAGTTTCCAGCAATATCACAGAGAGTCATTGAGAGGGTATTTTGTCATTCTGGAAGAGGACTAATAGCTGTACATGCATATGTTCCATCTGCTCAACTGGTGGTAGTACAGAGGGCAGCTCCAACTGGAGTGATCACACTTACTTGAGTATTTGGCTCTGTGGTTCCTCGGAATACAGGACGTTGTACATTGTAGCTAATGAATGGTGTTACGGTTACTCCTGTATAATCAAGTCAATTAAGAGTAAACGTCTGTGGATTCGTGACATCAATGGTAATAAGAAGGGCATTTGAGTCAGCACTTGCATATCATCCAGAGAGAACATAGGCTGCATAGATGGCATGATTTCCTTCGGTAATAGGATTGGAAACTTGAATAGTGTATGAACCGCTTGCACTACACATTCCCGTTCCAGAATTTACTCCGTCCACCTTGATAACTACGATATCCCCGGTTCCGCTACAATTATTCCCAAAAAAAGTCGGACGTTGAATATTGGTGATATTATCAATTAATGAGCTTCCTGTATCACTCGCATCGACCATATCAGGCACGTTTGGAATAATAGGACTGCTCGTGTTTACGGAGAAACCACGTTGTGTTATTGTTGATGTATTTCCAAGTTCATCGATCTGGATAAAATTAGCAGTATAGGTTGCATCAGGGAGGATGAAGCTTGGTGTGAGTGACCAATTTCCTGAACCATTCACAAGAGTGGTTGATGTTCCATACCCAGTAATTCCCATTGCTATGGTATATCCTGAAAAACCAGTTCATTGAAAGGTTGGAATAGCAGAATTAATAACCGCATTTTGATATGGATTTTGGATAATAGGTGCTGAAGGAGCTGCTGTTTTTATAGCGATTCGTACGGTATTTGAAACTGCGGGTGCAGGATTTCATGCCTTATCTTCAAATCGTACAAAAATATTATATGTTCCATCTGGAATGTCATTGGTTGGTGTGAGTGACCAATTTCCTCAAATATCAGTTGCTCCTGTATAGGTTGTACCATTAATCGTTGTAAAAATAATTCCATTCGCTTCACCAGTACCAGTAAATGTTGGTCTCTTTTGTGAAAGAGTACTTCCAGATGCTGGGGAAATGATGGTTGGATTGATCGTAGGGGAAATGGTGTCAATCTCAAGAGTATTAATCGGCGAGCTATTGGATGTTCCACCAAGATTTGTAAAATGAGTTGTTATCGTGTGACTTCCATGAGATATAGGGAGTGTACTCATGATATTATATCCATTGCTTACACACATCCCAGTTCAAACCAATCATCCATCAACACGAATGGATACTGTATTCCCATTCATACAACCAGTGCCTGTAAAAATTGGATAGAGGGTATTTGTGATTCCATCATTTGGAAAGTGACCACTATCTGTACCAGGAGTGATAACAGGTCCATTTGCTGGATCAAATGGTACATTTGGAGAGATATTGAGTTTATGAATTCCATTCGCATTTCCTGTTCAATAGAGTGAGAAATTTCCAGCAACCAGAATTTGGAGGGGTGTATTTCATTCTACTGGATCATCTACGAGCAGAATAGAATTGATTGTTCCGTTAAAAAGTGTTCCTCCAGTATTGAAAAGGGTATCAAGCGTACTATTGGTATTAATACGAATGATATCATTATTTTGTGGAAGTATAATGCGATCATCTCGCGTTTGTATAAAAGTATTAACGCTGTTTGTGAGGAGATATGGAGGGAAGGTAGTATCAATCACACCATTGTTAAATATGCGGAGAAGGTAGGGATTAAAAGTACTTGCTCAGGAGTTATAGAGTGTTGTGATTACATAAATTGTTCAGCTGAGTGTTGCATTAGTACCGGCATATTCTTGAACAGCATGTACTTGCATGGGAATGAAGTTTCCACTCCATGCTGCAACATTAAAATTAAAGAAACCATCGATTCCTCCTGATGAAGTGAGTCGAATAAGTGGAGGAACGTTCGTGTTATTATATCCACTAAAACTTCCTCAAACGAGAATGTTTCCATTTTGTTGTACCTTAATAGTATCAACTACTCAACTAAAACCAGTGGTTACTCCACTTGCATTAAAGGTAGTATCTATTTGTCCATTACTAATAATACGAACAATTCCACCCTTTGTGATGTTTTTACACTGGGTAAAATCTCATCCAAGAATAATTTTTCCATCAAGTGGTTGAAATGCAAAACTGCGAACGGTATTATTACATCCGAGTCCCCACTGTGCGAGAAATGCAGTATCAATGGTTCCATCTGTATTGAGTCGTGTAAAGCCTGATGAAACGGAGCTTCCCTGATATGTACTCCAGCTTCCACCAGCAACATAGATCTTTCCATTCCCATCCTTCGTTATCTGATAGATAGTGCTTCCGGTTCCGTTGAATCCGGATCCAGCAAATACCCCATTTACTCATCCATTGCTGGTAATGAGTGCTATTTGATTGGAAAGAATATTATTAATCCCTGTAAAGCTTCCTCCTGCAAGATAGCTTCCATCGGGATTCTTTGAAAGGGTTGTGATACCTCCTCATTGAACACCACTTCCAATTGTAAAATTGGTGTCTGTCCAAATTTCAGCATTGGTTCGAAGGAAAAGGGAAGAACACATACTGATTCATATCCCAATAGTGGAAAGGAGAATGTGTTTGTGTATTTGTTTCATAAAGAAGAAACTAAAATGTATTCCTCTATATTACAACAGAAATGCATGTTTTTTGCAATAAACCTATAAGTTCCATGGAATATTTTAATTGACTATTATTAAAAATATAAAATAATTAAAATCTTTGCATATTTTTGAAAACTATGATAGTATTATTACACATAAATATATGGAAAATACAAATAACACCACATCAGAGGTACAAAAGAAATACAATACTGTAAAAACCCAACGTCAGAATCTTTATAGGGAGTATTTTTGGATTCGTCAATTTGTCTGAATGGGATGACAGGAATTGATTGATGTTATTTGATCTGAGAGAGTGTATGGCTGACTGACTGAGCTCTATGCTCGATACAAGAAGGGGGAGGTGGAATGACTCCATATCTCCACTCTTATGAAGTATATCGCACCTCAAAAAAGAGAAAGAATTGAAATACTTCTTGAGGTTCTTGCTCTATTAAAGAAGAAACATGGGGTAAGTTTAGATTATAGTGATGCTGAGGAATATCGATATTATCATATCTTCTCATATATCTGAGAAGATTATCAACGAAAATATTCTGAAATTCAATCGTGCATTCATAATTCCAATGAATTTTCTGGATACAATGCAACATTTTTTGATGCCTTTATGGTACAAATGTTTCCTGATGGTTCTTTCTTTGAAAATCCTTCCGTATTTCTTTCTGAACTACAAGAAGGGAAGTGAGATCTCTTTTTGCTCGCAAAAAAACGAGTTGGACTCTTTCAGCGGCTTGATATCGTTCTCGAGAAGCTCGCACTCTTTTCCCGAGTACATGCCCGAGATTATGGAAAAGTACAATATACAGAGAGTCTTCTCGAACAAGCCCGAGAACATATTGCTATTCAAAATATTTCTGATATTCCAAAGGAAATTGAACGTTTGGAAAAGATCATGAAATCATATAATCTTTTGTCAAGATAATTTCAGGTATTTTTGAGAATTTCCCTTTAAATTCATTAAAATCTCATATAATTACAGAGAAATTTTATTTTTTATGTCTCTGGCTATATGAGAAAATGAGGTATTCTGCTTTTATTAATAGTACTTCTCTGAATTGGGGGATATCTCTATTTTCAAAGTAAAACAGCTCCATTTCAAGAAGTGACACCCAATATTACTTTCCCAACAGGGTCAGTTCTATCATGATCCGAAGCACAGGCAAAATTATTAGAGTTTGAGAAACAAGAGGCTGAGAGGGCTGCTCTTGTAAAAAAGGATAATGATATTCAAAATGAGGCAAGTCAGAAATGAGATACCCTCTTGTGTGAAAATATATCCGATGTTGCAAAGAAAACCCTCTGTAAGGATACAATTCTTCTTCAATCCGTTGCTCCAGCGGCAGGAAATCTTGATTTAGCAATTGATGCCTGTTCAAAAATCGAAACACTCAAAACACGCGATGAGTGTTATGATAAGATTTTTATGACGTATGCTCTGAAGGATCAGAACATTTCATATTGTGAAAAGATTTCTGATACTGATATGCTCTCTTCTTGTAAAACAGCCATTGAAAAAAAGAGAATAGAAACCGCTGCTCTTACAGGGAATACGGATATAAATACCTGTGCAAACCTAGAGGGGGAAGAACAAACATATTGTCAGATAAATGTAACACGTGAATCTGACACAACTATTATGGATCGAGCTATGACGGATAAAAACCCTGATGAGTGTCAAAAAATTCAAAATGAAGAATTGAAGACTTCTTGTAATGATGCTGTGGTATATGATCGAGCTATGACGGATAAGAATATAGAACTTTGTGACAAGATTCTTGAAGAATGAAAACGAAATTCTTGTACGACCCAAGTAGTATCTATGAATGATGCAAATCAATTTCAATCTATAGTAAACTCAGGTGATAGGGCAAATTGTGCAACCCTCTGAAATGAAGATTTAAAAAATAAATGTTCTGATATTCTTATTTTACGAACGGTTGCAACCAATCCAGATAAGACATTGTGTGATATAGTAATCGATGAATGAATGAAGGCTCAATGTACACAAATTACCGGACAATAACTTTCTATATTCATTCCAACTTATTTCCCATGTTGTCTCTCTTTCGTATTTTCATTATTTTCGGAATGTTTATCCTAACAATACTTTGTTCAGGGTTTTTTGCTTCCGCTGCTCCTGCGAGTTACACATTCTGAGATACAGTCATAACAGGATCAATTACTCCTCCAATTTGATGGATTGGAGGAATGGCAGGGAGAGTTCGTTTTGATGTGGCACCCTATATCTGAACAGGCCTTGCCCCAATTTTTTATCCCTCGGGTATTCTTACGGGAGGAAGCATCGGAACGCTTTCATGATTTTTTTGGCTTGAAAGTGTTGGTTGGGTAAGTATGGGGCATGGGGTTCCTGGTGGGGAATTAACGATTGACTGTCCGAGTGATATTTCTGAGAATTGTATAGTAAACGGATGAGCATGGAGTCAAAATGCTGGTTGGATTCTTTTTAATCCAATTCCTTCAAATGCATGAAGTGGAGTTA
>SSGK01000046.1 GCA_008015855.1 Candidatus Altimarinota bacterium
CACTCCTGTCAAGCAAGATGATCTATATTCTGGTATAGATCACTTCGGCTATGAAGCGGCTTGGCCGACTGATCACGCACCCATGCCATAAAGGCACGAGTACTGACAGTACAAACCTAGAAGCACATCTCTCATTTCCTGAGGGCATGTGCTTTTTCTTTTTTCTTTCTGCATATTGACTATTTATATATTTATTTATTATTTAATTATATAAATAGCGATCACTATGAAACAATATCTCGAGAGACGACAGACACTTCTTGAAAGAAAGGCAAAATATTCTACCATGTTACAAACAGGGGATTATGGTGCTATGCGCCTTGCTCAACTCAAAGGAAATATTACTCGTACTGTCAATGAACTCTCTCGAATTCGCCCCTATGCTGCAAAGATTCTATTGTGTCTCAAAAAACAGAGAGAACAAAATACTCCGGATACTGTGGTACCATTTCCTCATATCAGTGACCATAAAAGACAGCATGCAATGCAATTGCAGCCACCAACACTTCTCATGATGATGCAACGAGCTTTTTCACTCCCGGAAGATTATTTTACCGAAAAGAAGAATCCAACCTACAATGATCGCACATCTATTATCGATCATGTAGTGATTCATCCTGAGATGATTTCATGAGAGCTTCTTGATGGACTCGGATATTTCTCCCTGGATACATGGGAACATGCGACCGAAGAACAGAGATTAGAGATGCAGATATTGAGTATTCCTCATATAAAACGAGACTTTAAGCACTTTATAACACTCCCAATTGGTACTGGACGACACACTTCTCGAGTGATTCGGGTATGCCATATAAACAATCCCACCGACGGGCGATATATTGTATTTCGAGAAAATTCGAGCATGTATGATGACAAGAACCATACGTCTCATGGAAAAAGAAAAAATACAACAAACGTGAGTGTGTATTATGATATGTATTCCTTTATCCGTGGACAAGAACATGCGACAAGACATCTTGAATCTCGTGCAAAGGAGCTCGGAGAGGCACTTGAAAAGATCCAAGAACTTCGTATCGAATGGAATACACTTCCAGAATCTACACAGAGAGAAAAGATTCAAGAACTTCGAGAAATTCTTTCAAAAAGACTTTCCTATCATGAAAAACACGGACTCAAGACACGACTCGAGAAAATTGCGTTTAAAAATAGCTCAGAGGATTCTATGCGACTCCTCTGACTCTACAATGATCTTATAAAGTGAGAAAAGGAAAAAATCGGAAAACTCGCACACGTTCGAACTCAATCTGAGAGCATGAGAGAATCTCTCCATCATGCAGCGGAATGATACTATGGCATGTGTAAATTCTTTTTTCAAACCATTCAGACACTCGATACAAAATGAATTGAGTCACATTTTTTAACACACCAATGAAGATAAGGTAAAATTTCCTCCATGAGTGAGTAATACGATTGGAAGTATTTGGCATGGAATTCGCTCTTGGATAGAGCTTTCTGGAAGTAATATGTTTCTTGGACATCCTTATTCTGATCTTCATGATGTAATAGCAAATATCCTAAAGCGAGTACCTGGAATGAATGCACAAGAAAATTTTGCTGCCCTTCAAAAGATTGGTATTATTCTCAAAAAAGGACTTTTTCGATCGGTTATCTACGCCATACATGACAGTATCAAATCAGGAAGATTTTCCAGTGAAAGAAAAAAGCTCCAAGAAAAGATCGGATTTGTTCGATGATTTCTGAATGAAACCCAATTTGGAAAAGTTCTCGAACCAATCGAAACCCTTGCACATCTCGATACCATTGAGTGATATCTTGCCAAAAATTCTCCAGAGGAGATTATCCGTTTTCTCGAGAAAAATATCCCATTTATTTCGATGCGATAAAAGTAGGAGAGAATTTGCATTGAGAGAAAAATTCCATATTCTAAGCAATATTCTCACTGCTTTCTCATGCCAAAATATCATGATATAAAGATTGCTCGACATCTCTCTGATTCTCGTATTAAATGAGATTTTTCTGCATACGCTGAAAAACATCTCGGCTATTCATGGGATGGAAGTTCTGAACAAAAACTCTCACTTCTCATGCAATATCATGAAAAGAGTGAGTCAGGGGATTCTATTTTTCAGCTGGAAATGGAACTTCTCCCAGTTCTCGCAGAGATGGAAGCAATCGGAGTACGCATCGATCGAGAAAAACTATCGGATATTGGAGAGAGAATTATCGAAGCAATAAAACTACGAGAACAAGAAATATATGACCTCGTCTGAGAACGATTCAATATCAATTCACCGAAACAGATTCAAACCATTCTTTTTGAGAAACTTCATATCCCACCGACGAAAAAGAATAAAACCGGATACAGCGTCGATAATGAAGTGCTCGAATCTATTGCGGAAAATTATGCAATTGCGGGACTCATTCTTGAGTATCGATCACTCGCAAAGCTCTCATCAACCTATATTGAATGACTCACAAAAGCGATTCATCCACAAACCAAAAGGATTCACACTGATTACAATCAAACAGGTACCACTACGGGACGTCTTTCGAGTGAAAATCCGAATCTTCAAAACATTCCATCTTCCCCGGGATATCCAGAAGAGATTAAATCATGCTTCATCCCGAGTGAAGGAAATATATTTATCGTTGCCGATTATTCACAGGTAGAGTTACGAGTTCTTGCGATGCTTTCGGGTGATGAAAATCTTATAGAAGCCTTCCGCGCCTGAGAAGATATTCATACGAGAACGGCTCGATATTTATTCGGGAAGGATCAAACTATAACGAGTGATATGCGTCGTATTGCAAAAAGTGTCAATTTCTGAGTAATCTATGGGATAACTGGATTTTGACTTTCAAAGATGATTAAGAAATCTCCCGCAGAATCAACCGAGTATATTAAGCGTTTTTTTGATACCTATCCCAAGGTGGATTCGTACTATCAACATCTTCTTTCCAATGCTCGTGAGACGGGCTATGTAGAGACCTATTTTTGACGAAAACGCTACATAAAATGACTCAATGATGCAAATAAAACCATGCGAAGTATTGCAGAACGCGAAGCTATGAATATGCCTATTCAATGAACTGCTGCAGATGTTATGAAATATGCGATGCTGGCAATCCAGAAAGGGAAAAATGAAAAGAATCTCAATTGAAATATGATTCTTCAGGTCCATGATGAACTCGTGTTCGATGTTCCAAAACACGAAGAGGAAACATGGTTAGAACTCGTTCGGGAATCAATGGAATGAGTTCTTGGACTTCATGGAGTATCCCTTAAAGTAGATATTCATACCGGAAAGAATTGGCATGATGCAAAAGGATAGATTGCACAAAAAGAAAAAAACTATATACTTTTTGAAAACGTATCCATATCGTTCTTTATGAATTCTTTTGAACAGCATTTCTTTGGTAAGTACATTCGTGATAATGAAACCCTTATTGAAGTATTTCACAAGCATTTCATGCTTATTATCGAAGATATATTTCTTTGGATGCTCTTTTGAATAGCTATACCTGGCTTTCTCTACTATCACAATTCATTTGAGATTCAAACCGCCATACCACTCCAGTATGTATATGGATATATGTTTCTCATATATGGTATACTCCTCTACAAGCTCTTTGACTGGTATAATGACGTATGGATTGCTACTGATATCGGACTCGTCGATGTTAATTGGTGACTCTTTAGTGAAAATGTGGTGTACGTTGATTATTCAAAAGTAGAATGAATCGAACTTCGTACTCGAACCCTCTTCGATGCGTTGCTTTGAATCGCTGACGTCAATATACGACTCGCAAGTGGTGGACATTTTATCCTCCACTCCGCATATGGAGCAAAGCACATTACTCACTTTGTTCAAGATGCTACAAAATGAATTACTCACAAGCATAGTACACACGAAGAAGATGATGGATCAAGTCCTGATAAAGTATCATTTGATATCCTAGTAGAAACACTCAGTGAAGTAGTAAAAAAGCATCTCCACAGAAAAGGAAAAGACGATCTAACCGAAGATTATATCGAGAAACTCGACACAACTCTCATTGACTCTTGAACGGTTGATTTGAGAAGTGATGGAGATAAGGCTTGGGTAGAAGACTGGAAAAAGAAATTTCAAAAAGCAGCAAAAAAAGACTCTCATAAATCACACGATGAATGAGAAGAAGATGATGAAGATGATTCCCATGGATGACATGGTCACCATTAAAAAAATATCCCAGTATAGGGATATTTTTTATGTGGTTTTATCATTTTTGAATCGAAGATGTTTTCTCAAGACGTTAATTACTTTATAGGGTTCGGCAATGTAATGAATGCGACGAATTTCATTTCGCTGTTCCAAAACCAGATGCCCATATTGGAGAAGATTCGATATCAATCCATGCTGTTCTACATCAACCTTCAGGATACTCCCCATATCCATTACCTCCATATCATCCATTAAGAAAAGGGAAGAGTGAAGAATCGTAAGCTTTTCAGGTTCGATAATAATAATTCTATTATAGAATCGGATAAGATTTAATATTACCTGTAAGAAAGCGTAATTGAATACCAAAAAGATAATAGGGAAGACAACATAGATTACAAAATGACTCGGAACAATCGTTCGAAATTGGAAGGCGATAATTCCAAATACAACCGACAAAATAATAATAAGGATAAACTTCATCACAATGAGCACCAGTAGTATCTTGTGTCGTGTTAAAACGAGATAGTCTTTTTCATTTTCTTGCATACTACATTAAAACAGTAAGAAGAATAAAAGCGATCGAACAAATCAGCTGTAATACGGATACCACAACAATTGACCACCAAAGTCGTTTATAAATCGGACGAACAAATCTTTCTTCGTTATCCTGAAGTTTTGCTTCATGATTCGCTTCGAGTGACTTAAGGCGTGTAAAAATAAACGTCATAAGTACACCCCATACGAAACCGTATATCGCTATATATATGAGTGCCTGAAGGAGTTCATTCATAGGTACAACGAGAGTATATATTTCGTATCATTCTGATGAATTTATGCCCTATGTCAACTTTTTATTTTGTAAATCTCTATAGGAACGGAGATTCAGGAGAATGCAAGAAATCTTTCGTAAGAGAATTGTATTTTAGAGACGATTGCATATAATGAAAGATGCATTCCCTTTCATAGAAATCCATTAAAAACCGCAACAGTGGTAGGATCTATGAAAAATGCATGCAAAACAAATTTATTTTTTAGCATTACGCTTATGAAAATGGAAATCATTGTCCATGCGAAAGAATTCGCAGTGGAACGCGAATATATTGATTCAGTGGTAGCAAAAAATCTCAATGAACGCCTCGATTCATACCTTAAAAAGTATGAAAAAGAGGAAGGGGAAGGACGTGTAGAACTTACACTCACCCGCGGAAAGCATGATAAATTCAATGGTAAACTCTCACTCTGGCTCGATGGAAAAACATTTCGAAGTGATCGCGAAGATTTCCAAAAATTCGATGACCTCATAGATCATCTCTTCATACATATCAAAGATCAGATGGATAAATAAGTTGTAAAACTTGAAGGAGCGAGGTGACTCGCTTCTTTCGTTTTCTAACTTCATATTCATGTCCTCCGTACTCCTTTGAATCCTTCTTACACTCGTGCTATTTACCATTGTTGTATTTATTCATGAAATGGGTCATTTTCTTATGGCTCGATTCTGAAAAGTCCGTGTTGACGAATTTTGACTCGGAATTCCTCCAAAGGCAAAAAGTCTTTTCCGTGATAAAAAATGAACAGAATACACCCTTAACTGGATACCTCTCGGTGGATTTGTTCGACTTAAGTGAGAAGATGCAGAGAGTATTGAGGGGCAAGATACCGATAGCTTCGCTCAAAAGGGATACTTTATCCGATCAGGGATTCTCCTGGCAGGAGTGACAATGAATTTTCTCCTTGCTTGGATTATCTTCACAGGACTCTTTGTGGTAGGATCACAACCATTTGGTATTAATACCTATTTTGAAACGAGCACCCATTCAAAATTCCTTCCGACATTTGAAGATGCAAAAAAAGATGGAACCCTCACAACGAGTGGTATTGTATTCTATCCACTTACTGGAAGCGTCGCATACGAAGCTGGTCTCAGAGATGGAGATACACTCCATACTATCAACGGTCAAAAGCTCGATAACCCCGATGATGTTACAAAAATCATCCAAAAGAGCCCTGAAGTAAAGCTTCAAATAAGTAGATCATGAAGTGGCAAAGATATTACCATTATCCCAAAGGATAAAAAGATTGGAAGCTATGTCTGGTATGCTGACATACAACTCCATGAGATACGCGCAAAGAGTTTTTCTGATGCGGTAGTTATGGGAAGCAAGGAATTGAAAGAACATTTTGTAATGACGGTAGAGATGTTTCGTGGACTCGGACAAAAGATATTTGCACCGCGAACCCCAACCGAAAGAACAGAAGC
>SSGK01000043.1 GCA_008015855.1 Candidatus Altimarinota bacterium
ACTATCTCAATAGCATATTCGATGAGATAAGTAACTTCTCATACCTCAAATGTGGTTTTTTGGTACTGTTGTTCCATAAGAATGGCAAGTTTTGATACGAGTTCGTGTTTAATACTAAAGCCTCGTTCCTTTTTTGGTTGAAAATGAATTCAGGTAATATCAGACACATCAATGTGTTCTATTGTTTTTAAGAATTTTTGTTCGAGGGTGAGATTCTCTTCTTTCTTCTTTGGTTTTTGTTCGGGAGTTTCTATAGAATTAAAGGTATCAAGGAAAATATCATCTTCTGTTTTTTCTTCCGTTTCCTGTTTATTCCCTCCAACGATTAAATCTCCTTCTGAGATAGCTATCGTTGATTTTTTCCTGAAGAATCCTCCATGAATGTCATAATAATTTTTTCAGAGCATTCCAAGCCAGAGGAGGCTATATCCTACAATTATAATTATAGAGCGATAGAAGAGGGTCTCATCCTGAATTCCATCCACGGGAAGATAATCTCCGAGTATTTTCTCAGAATTACTTCATACGATTCAGAGAACTCCTTCAATTACTGCAAATCAGACAATAAGACCAACAATAATATGCTTGAGTCAAGTAATCAAACGTTTGATCAGAATGTGTATCCAGAGTCAAATGGAGGCGACTCCTATGATTCCTATATACGGAAATACCGCAAAATATGCGATTTGTTTCATAATTCCTGTATCTAATGTCTCGATCATATAGAAGGGTGGTTATTTCTCTTATAGTATCATAGTTCTATAAAAAAGTAAAAAATCTACGCTTTTTTTCTCACTTTTTTTGTTTTCATATTTTTTTGAATACAATGCTCGAAATTCTCTTTTATTGTATTTTCTATGTTAGATATCCTTCAAAATTTTGACGTCTCCCTTTTAAATAGTCTACGAAATTGGATTAATCCTGATTCAATAATCCAAGTTTCACTGATTAAATCATTTGCGGATAGTGAACTTTTTGTGTTTGCCTTCTTTCTCGTTGTACTTTGGTTTCTTTGAATCTTTCGAAAGAATGATCAATATAAAATTCTTGCTCTCGAATTATTTTGGCCAGTCGTTTTTGCTATTATAGTCTGTCTATTTTTAAATTCTGTACTCCCATTTCGCCCTCGTCCGGAGGATGTTTCTTCCTTTCTTCCTTTGATTTCCCATATCCCAGATAATAGCTTTCCTTCCATGCATGCCATCTTTGCAGGAGCTTCATGCATGTCACTTTTTCAATTCTGGTCACGCTTAAAGAAGCTTGCTCTTCCGAGTCCTATGTGAATCATATTGTTTTTCATGATACTTGGAATTATTATGATTTTTTCTCGAGTTTTTGCGGGTATTCACTATCCATGAGATATTTTTGTAGGATATATTATCGGTCTCTTTGTTGCATATATGAGTATTCGTTTCATTCTTCCAACTCGATTCTTCCAGAAAATAGGAATCCGTTTTATGATGCAGTTTGCTCGTTTTTTTCATCTCTAAAATATGACTCAATTGATACAAAGCCTTCTTGATCTGGTAGGGTCTCTCGATTATACGGGAATTATATTCCTCATGGCGCTGGAATCATCGCTTTTTCCTGTTCCATCAGAACTCGTTATGATTCCTGCTGGTTGGATTGCTTACAATGGATGACTTGACCCATTTCTTGCAACATTGGCTGGATGATTTGGATCCCTCATAGGAGCTTGAGCAAATTATGTACTCGGAAAATACATTGGAAAACCCTTTATTACACAATATGGGAAATATTTTTTCATCACTGAGGAAAAATATAGAAAAACGGAGGAACTTTTTCAAAAGAATGCCCTTCTCTATACCTTTATCGGACGATTCCTCCCAGTAATTCGACATCTTATCTCAATTCCTGCAGGTATATTTCGCATGCCAATTTTCCAATTTTCCCTCATTACCTTTCTTGGAGCTACTATCTGGTGTGGGGTGCTCGTTTCACTTGGTTGGACATTTTGAAATGAGGTAGTACAAATGGTTCAAATGTACACACATGAGATAGGAATTATCAGTATTATCTTGGTTGGATTTTGGCTTTGGTATAAGATTTTTTATAAAACAAAAGAATAGTTTTGACTTTTTCATTTTTTTTTATACAATCCCCACACTTTTATTTTCAATATTACCGGATATGATTGGCCCATTTAAGAAAAGAAAACGTCTCCGTGTTCATGGTTTCCTTGCTCGTAAGACAACCGTGGATGGACAAAAAGTTCTCCGTGCTCGTAGAAGAAAGGGACGTCATGTACTTGCTGTAAGTTATCCTGGACGAGTAAAAAATATCCGTGGGAAAAGCAAACACCATAATATTGCAGGAGGAAATGCACGTATTGTGACTTTTCCTGGACTTACACAACGTTTTCGAGCTCGATAATTCTATTGCATGATACAAAAGCAGTATAGACTTACCGAAAAAGCAGTAAAAAAGGTTCTCCGATTTCGGCGGCCTTTTTTTTCGCAGAACTTCGTCGCCAATGTATTGGAAAATAATCTTCCATATTCCCGGTTTTGATTATTACTCTCTTGAAAAAATACACCAGGAAGTGTTCATAGAAACTTTTTTCGCAGAACCTATTATACAGCATGTGCTCGTTTTATAAAAAAACCATGATTTGATGTGGTTTTTGTTCCGAAGAAGTGAAAAACCTTTGATAAAAATGATACAAACAGTATTATTCAATTCGAAAAAGATATATTATATATACTCACTCAAATTTTTCATTAATTTCATTCTTTATGGCTGAACGATTCCTTAATATTCTCCTGTTTTCATTAATTATTGTTCTTACCCTGAACTTATTTTTTCCAGCAAAGAATAAGGATACTGTTGCTATTCCCAAAACCGTGTCTCTTCAAATGGAAGATAAATCTCTTGTAGTTCCAAATATCCCGAAGATTTCTCTTTTTAATAATACCACATCAGGTGTCTCTGTTCAGACTTGTGAAAATATTCATCTCTATAGAAATACTCAAAAATTGACAGATGTTCCATCTTCTTTTTGCCAAAACCTCATTCTTTCATGAGGTGAAAAGAGGGAATTGCCATTCTATGAGATGTATAAGCTTTTTTCGTTACCATGAGACTTTATTGTAGAATATACCCAAACAGGAACTGCTAAGGTTGCACCTCTCACATTTACGGTTGAAGAGCAGGGAATGTTTCGATCATTTTTTGCTCATGTTTTCTATGCGCCCATTTATAACCTTTTTTATGGGCTTCTTGTCTATATACCAGGACATAGTCTCGGATGGGCAGTTATCATTATTACGTTTCTTATTCGCTTAATTTTATTATTTCCACAGCATCAAATGTTGGTAAATAATAAGAAGATGCAGTTGATTCAACCAAAAATTAAAGAAATTCAAGAGAAATACAAATGAGATCAGGCAAAGATTGGAATGGAGATGCTTGAATTGTATAAGAAGGAGAAGGTAAATCCAATGGGTTCTTGTCTTCCACTTCTTATTCAAATGCCAATATTGATTGGTTTGTATTGGATTATTACTTCTGTAACGGATCCATCGAATAATTACTATATCTACTCATTCTTGTACCATCCTGATTTCAACTTTTGATTGATCAGTCAGTATTTTTATGGGCTCAATCTTCAACAGATAGGTGGAAAGATAGGACTTCTCTTTGCTCTTGCTATAGGATTGGCTCAGTGGCTTCAAGCGAAACTCTCATTTTCATATGCGAATGTTACTCCTGCTCCAAAAGCAGAAGAAAAGAAAGTGATTGAAAAGAAGGAAGATGGAAGTTATACTAGCCCTGAAAGCTTCCTTCCTGATCCAAAGATGATGCAGAATATGATGTTGTATTTTCTACCTCTCATGATTGCAGTAACAGCATTCTATTTCCCAATGGGAGTTGGCTTGTATTGGCTTATAGGTACGGTTTTTGTTATTATTCAACAATGGGTGGTAAATCGAATGTTTAAAAAATAGCCAATAATGGCTATTTTTTTAAATAGATAGGCTGAGTGTCAATATCAATATCTTTGCGATATAGGAATATAATATGGTAAGCTATACTTGTTATAGTGCAATGAGTCAGAATGATTCATATAACCAGAGGATAACCTCTGATTATCATATAAATATACATTATGAACTCAGTACCCATACGCTCACTCCAAGATACGATTGATACTTTCCGTATAGCAACGCATGCTGTACTCATTAGCTCTCTTGGATGCGTAGAGGAACCCGTAAAGAAACCATTTATTCGTCGTTTCTGTTTGAATATATTTTTCTTTCTTTCTGTATTTCTTTCATGATCTCATCCTTCTGCACTGGCAAGTTCTGAAGAATCAAATCAGGAATTTGTTGTAACCGCTTATTATTCTCCACTTCCAGATCAACAATATTATCTCCGTGGAGACTTTGAAGCGGAAAAGAAATTAAACGGAAATGGAACACATGGAGCAAGTGGTAAGCCAGTATATTTTGGAATGATTGCCGCTCCAAAGACCTATCCATTTGGTACAAAAATTTACTTTGAATGACTCGGAGTATTTACGGTAGATGATCGCGGTTGAGCCATTACATCGAGTGGTTCAAATCCATACCAAGCAGATAGAATTGATATTTGGCTTGGTTCATGAGATGAAGGGCTCAAAAGAGCTCTTCTTTGGTGAAAGCGACGCGTTCAATGAAGGGTTATCTTACCAAGTGAGGAAGATAATTTTTCAAAAATATCTATGGAAACCTTTTCCAAAGGAAAAATTGATTTTTCAAAGTTTAGCTCGGCCGTAAATCTCAATGCAGTATCCAATTCAAATAGTAATGATACCAAGCGTGCCCAAGAATTACTGACTCTTTTTGGATACTATAATGGAAACATTGATGGGAAGGACTCATCTAGTTTAAAGGATAGTATTTTTCAGTTTCAAAAAGATACAAAAATACTTTCGGCATGGTCTGATAAATGAGCATGAAATTATTGACCAAAAACGAAAGCACGCTTGGAACAAATGTATCTTGAGTATTCTAAGGCTCGAGATGTCGAACTTCAGAGAATTCAAAAAGAGCAGCAAAATTGGACTGAGGAGCACCTCTCTTGGACATCAAAAACAAACCAAGTAAAAACCTATATAGCTTCATTCGGTAATCCTAAAAAATGGGAAAAGGGAAATCATGTTCGTGAGCTTCAGAGAACACTCAAAAAACTCGGATACTTTTCGGAGAATGATACTGGAATCTTTGGAAATAAAACAGCAGAATCTCTCCTAGCGTACAAGAAGGTAAATAAGCTTCCCATTACTTCGGAATTACTCGATCAAAAAACAAAAGAACACCTTATGATTGATTTGCTATCACTTTAAAAAAACATCCCAAGAGGGATGTTTTTTTATTGAATAACATTAGATGAATGAATAACTCCATCTTCGCTCGGCATTATTTCAGACGTTCATTCTATTGTATTCGTTGTTTCGTTTACATTCATTTGAATACTTGCATCATAGGCATCAGCATATTGAATGAGTGTCTGTGCTTCATTCGTCAGTATTCCATCGGAAGTATTAGCAAGCACTTCATTTGCGTATGTGCGCATGTTGGAGATATTTCCATTCTCTTGTTCGATATAGGCCATTTCCATAAGGGCGATTGGATTTTTTTGATTGAGCTGAATGGCTTGTTCAATGTCTGTTTTTCCTACAAAAGGATCTCCAACACGTCGATTCGTTACTCATCGAAGTGCATAGAGCATATCAGAATTAGGAAATTTACTAATACCATTGGTGGCCCATTCAAGAGCTTGTTCATATCGACCAGTTTGCTGTGCGATATGAACCGCTATGATAAAATCAGATATGATTGCTTCGGGTTCTTGAACCAGATATTTTAATACCTTCACCATGCTTTCATAATCCTCGAGAATGTAATAATTATAGGCGAGGCGGCGTTCTATGGTAATTTTGGGAGTATATCCATTTACAACAGCATTGTTAAAGTAGAGATTCGACGTTATATAGTCTTGGAGGTAGAAGTGAATATCCCCCAGCATATATATAGTAATCAGATCCTTGGGATTATATTGCAGGTATTGTTCAAACATCTTTTTCGCTTCTGTATATTTTCCGAGTTCATAGGCTGAAAAGGCAAGAATTTTAATAACTTCTTGATAGTCAGGCCTGTTTTGAAGTATTTCCTTCGCAATGCTATAACTGGCAAAGAATTGTTTCTGTTCAAAGAATTTTCCTGCTATCAGAGTATTTCTGTATTGATAGTCAGGACTAACGGTATTATATCATTTTGTAATATTTTGAAGAGCATGCATCAGTGTTCCACTTCATTTATAGGCATCTATTGTTACGATACAGTTATGAATACCTGATTGGCATGTTTCCACGATTCGATAGTAGTCCTTTCTTTCTTCTGATCCAGAAAGTGTATCTGGAATGTTTCAGAGCTCAGTTCTCTTATCGGAAATCCCTTCATTAAAAAAGAGGGATTGATAGAGTCTATGTCTATCTTCTTCCGTTAGTTCTTCAAAAGGAATTCATCGAAAGTATTTATACGCATTTCCCCAATCTTTTTGCTCAAAGTATATGTTTGCCACCTTTGCCTCAATGAGATAATCCTTTTCTATCATTGAGAGTGTTGTAAGATAGAATTGAAGTGCTGAGTTTCGATCATTTCGAAGCAAATAATAATCTCATTTTCCGATAAGAGTAGAGAATTCCATTCGTTTTCGGGCTTGGTCAATCTTTATAGCACGAATCTCATCTTCTGTCATTTTTGGAGGAAGAATAATACCACTTTGCGTGGTTGCTCCGGTTCAGTTCGTATCTCATTGTCATGAGGTACAACTATTCAAGAGAAAAATTCCAGAGAGAATAAGAGTGACAGGGAATAAGAGTTTCATAGCAATAGTAAAAGAATGGGCGCATTATATATATTTTTAGATTCAGACCAAAAAGAGTCACCTTTTTTCCTTTGCAACTTTTCACTTTTTTTGTATGATGCAAACCATTTTGTTGGTTTATATGTCATTGTACCACCTTTCATCCTATGATTATTCGCTCCCTGATGAGCTTATAGCCCAAGAGCCGATTCTTCCACAGCATAATGCAAGGATGTGTGTAGTCAGTCGAGATTCGTGAGAGATTCTTACTGATGCATGTTTTTATGATCTTCCGAAATTTCTTGATCCCGATGCGGTGATTTTTTTCAATAATTCGAAGGTTCTGGCATCTCGAATACCATTTGAAGATTTAACTCTTTCCGTCTGAGATCATACAATACAGGCATCCGAATGAGAACTTTTCTTTTTGCGTATGCATGCGTGAAACAGATTTGAATCCCTGGTTCGACCGGGGAAGAAATTTCCGATTGGAGCCCGATTTTCTCTCGCAGGGATGGATTTAGAGGTGGTTGATACTACCGATTCAGGACGACTCATTCAGATTCATTCATGAGATATATTTGAAGCAATGAACCAATATGGGCAACTTCCACTTCCTCCATATATTGCGTATCAAAAAGAGAAGGAAAAGGAATATCAAACCGTGTTTGCTTCATCTCTTGGTTCGGTGGCAGCACCAACAGCATCACTCCATTTTACGAATGATCTTCTTGAAAAGCTTCCCAATACCAAAGAATTTGTAACACTCCATGTTTGACTCGGGACATTTAAGTGAGTTCAGGAAGAAGATATTCGCGACTATCAGATTCATGGTGAGCCTATAGAGATTGAAAAGGATATCTTTCGCCGCATTGCTCTCTATAAAAATGCTTCAAAATTGCTTGTTGCCGTAGGTACTACCGTATGCAGAACCCTTGAGAGCCTGCCATTTCTATGGATTCTTCTTTCAGATGAAGATAAGTCCTTATATCCAATGGATGTACAGGATTTTTGGAATCGATTGGTCGAAGGATATTCTTCAGAATTCGTTACGAGTTATATAGCCAATGACGCATCATTTATTTTTGAGAGCTTTCTCTACATCACTCCGGGTAAAACCTTTTTTCTTGTGGATGAACTCATTACAAACTTTCACCTTCCAAGAACCTCGCTCCTTATTCTTGTTTCTGCATTTCTCTGAAAAGACGAGACAAAAAAAGTCTATCACCATGCAATCAATGAAAAATATCGATTCTTTAGCTTTTGAGATGGTATGTATATTAAAAAGGGTCATAGAAAAGAGGCAATATAAAAGTTGGTAAATTTGATTGACTTCATACAGACGAGAGTATAATTGAACGTATCTTATCTTTAATATTTTCCTATGAAACAGGCTATTATTGCTGTATCATGTATTTCTGCTTTCTTTCTTGCATCATGCATGAACCAATCAGATAATTCCTCTTCGGGCAGTACACTTCCTACTCCTCCGGGTCGAACCTTTGATGAGTCATATGATATGCTCCATAAAAATCTTCGTTCGGATGCAGGATTTCAAGACTGTATGCAACGACAACGCAATACATGTGCCATACAATCAGTTACAGAGCGTGCACGAACAAAAGATGATGTCGCAATTTGTGATGAATTATCTGAAGAGAATTTTCGAGATAATTGTAAGCAAATGATTGTTTTGGCACAGGCTCAAAAGACGGGAGATGAATCTCGTTGTAATATCTTATCAGGATCAAGCAAACAGGGGTGTGTGACATCGATTGTCATCAATAAAGCAGTTCAATCATGAGATGTAAAATTATGTGATAAGATTGAAAGTGTTTCTTGAGAGACGGCTATTATGGGTCGTGACTATAAGAATCAATGTGTTCTCAAAGTGATTCAAACCAGTGAAAAAAGTGATATAAAATCGTGTGAACTCCTTGATGGAAATTTTCAAAATGAATGTAAACAAATTATTGAAATGAAGAAACGACAAATGGAATCAATGAAGCGATTCAATGAAAAAACTGAAAATCCTGCTCGATAAAGAGAATCCTTCGAAAGAAGGGTTTTTTCTTGCTTATTTTCCTATCTCACTTACAATCAAAGAACTTTTTATATCGATTATTTCGTTCTATGAAGCCAATTACAAAATGTATTATTCCTGCTGCCTGATTCTGAACACGCTTTCTTCCAGCAACAAAGGCACAGCCAAAAGAAATGCTTCCAGTTGTTGATAAACCAGTGATACAATATCTTGTTGAAGAAGCGGTTTCAGCATGAATTACCGATATTATTATCGTAACGGGTCGTGGAAAACGTTCTATTGAAGATCATTTTGATATGTCATTTGAGCTTGAGAAAACTTTAGTAGAAAAGGGGAAAACAAAAGAACTTGCAGAAGTAGAAAAAATTTCAAATCTTGCACGAATTGCCTATGTAAGACAACCAATTCCACGATGAGATGGGGATGCTCTTTTGAGAGCACATCCACTTATTGGAGATGAACCATGCCTTGTCCTCTTTGGAGATGACCTTATTCGATGAGAAAAATCAGGAGCACAACAATTGGTTGAGGCATTTCAACGAAAAAATGCTCCTATTATTGCACTTGAGAAGGTTTCTGATGCACGAGTTTCTTCTTACGGAATCGTGGAAGCAAAATATTCGGATGGAAGATACCATCAGGTGAGTTCTTTTCTTGAGAAACCAAAACCAGAAGAAACCACTTCTCGATTATGAGTAATTGGAAAGTATATTATTACTCCAGAAATATTTGATTATCTGGCTCGCGATGAGGCTGGAGCAAGTAAGGATGGCGAAATCCGTTTAGCGGATGCATTTGCTCGTATCGTAAATGATCGAGATATTTATGGTCTTGAGATGGAAGGTGAACGCTACGATACCGGAGATAAATTTTGATTCCTGAAGGCAACCGTTGATTATGCACTGGCTCGAGAAGATATTGGTGATAAGTTTAAAGAATTTTTAAAGACTCGTATATAAAATTATGTTTCGTAAAGATTTTCCCGTATTTTCCCATCATCCCGATTTGATTTACCTGGATAACGCATCAACTATGCAAAAACCAGAATCAGTTATCCGGGGTATCACAGAGTATCTTTCTACTTCGTATGCAAATATTCATCGATGATCCTATGATCTTTCTGAGCAATCAGAAGTCTTGTATGAAGCTTCGAAGAAGAAGGTCGCTCAATATATTTGAGCGAAGGATTCTGCAGAAATTATCTATACCTATAATAGTACCTATGCTGCGAATCTTCTTGCGCAAAGTCTTCGTAAGAGTGGCTGGCTGAAACAAGGTGATACAGTTGTTTTAAATGCCTCCGATCACCATGCAAATATTGTTCCATGGCTCATTCTAAAAGAGGAATGATATATCAATGTAAAGATTATACCACCTTATTCGAACGGAACATTTGATTATGATGCACTCAAAACATTTTTAACATCAGATGTTCGATGTCTGTCCATGACAGCGGCTTCAAATGTAACGGGTGAATGTATTGATTTAAAAAGAATATCAGAGATACTCGATGAGGTATATTCTTCAGGGGTGAGACCTTATTTTGTAGTTGATGCGAGTCAGTATATTCCTCATTTTCCAGTCGATGTAAACACTATGGGAATTGATTTTCTATTCTTTACTGGTCATAAAATAATGGCTGATACAGGGATAGGTGTATTGTATGGTAAGAAACATCTTTTGAAAGAACTCCAGCCTGCGTGGTGTTGAGGTGGAGCTATCAATGAGGTACATGAAGATTCTTATACCCCTGCTGGTCTTCCATTTCGATTTGAACCAGGAACACCGCATATTGTTTGAGCTGTGAGCCTCCTTTTAGCGCTCGAGTATATTGAGAATATCTGAGGATATCCTGTATTGATACAACATGAGGCGGAATTAGTGCAATACATGCTTCTTAAGATAGAACAATCAAAGGCTTTCAAAGAATGAAAATATCTGCTTCTTTGACCATCGGATGGAAGCAAACGAATAGGAGTATTTACATTTTATTTTCCTTCTATTCATCCGCACGATGTCGCAGATATGCTAGCAGATGAATGAATCGCGGTTCGTTCATGACACCATTGTACTCAGCCACTCCACGAATTGATTCAGGTTCCAGCATCACTTCGAGTGAGTTTTGCACTCTATAATTCAAAAGAAGATATCGATGTCTTTTTTGAAAAATTTGAAATAATTCTATCCCGTCTTTCCTAATTGCGTATGTCTGATATCAATGCTCTTATTGTAGAATACAGTAAGAATCCATCGAATAAATATAGGATTGATCATCCCACTATCCATCATCGCGAGGAAAATCGTTCCTGTGCTGATATTATTGAGGTTTTTATTTGTCTCGAGGATAATGCTATTGTCGAGTGGTCCTTTGATGGATATATGTCAATTGTTGCTACAGCATCAGCCTCTATCTTTGGAGAGTCAATTATAGGGAAAACGATTGAAGAGGTACTTCTTCTGAATGAGGATTACATCAAGGAATTTTTTTGAAATGATATTTCCCCTCGAAGAAGAAATGGCTCACTTATGGGTCTCCTTGCAACACGAAACGCATTCCATCTGTATCAAAAAGATGGAATGAGGGACGATTTTAGTGATATATTAAGTTCTTAGTGGTGATGATCATCATGATGTTCTTCATCATGATGTCATGCTACGGAGTGTACATGAAAGCTCGTATCGAGCTTTTTATTTTCTTTATATGCCTGATACCAGATTGAGTTCACAAAAATTTCCAATACGGAATTGAGGTGAGACATAAATATGAGTAACAGGAATACGAATACTGCCGTGATCACAAGGAATGCGATTTTAATCCCGAGAATCGTGATAACCGCGAGTATTCCTGAGACAATAAAAGGAAGAATGATAAAAATGAGCGCCAGAACAATTGTTCGGAGATAGACAAGAAGAAGGGTAAAATAGAGATGAAAAGTCACTTCTATGTTATGGATTGCCATATGGGTTGAAGCAGAAAGTGCTTCAAATGCCTTCTTTCATTCAAAGATGACAAAATATGGTGCATAAGCAAAGAACATATTCATCATAAATGCAAAGAGGAGGTATATCCCCATTCATGCAGAAATATATCAAAAATAGTCCTTTCAAAATATGCGAAGGAGGAGTATATAAAAAGTTATTATGGATATCAGTTTAAAAACAGAGAGGAGGTTCTGAAGTTCAAACAAAGGGAGAAAATACGTGCATCCTCGAAAGAATCAGGATATTCCAGAGATTGGTTGTTTTTCTTCTCACTTTGATTCATTATCAATCATAATTACCATGCCAGCTTCGGCAATCGGAGCAATAATCATATAGAGGAGAAGTATGCACCCTACTGCGATGATTGTTTCATTAAAGTAGCTTTTATGGATGAAGTTATCAAGCATGGAAAAGAACTCATCTTTTTTATCAAAAAACTGTACATAGGTAAAAGTAATTTGATAGAGGACGATGAGTGAAAGCCAAAAAGTTCCAAGAAAAGCAGGAAAAAAATTAAACTTTTTAATCGTTGTTCCTTGTATAACAGTTTGCCAAGCGGGTATGACAATATTTTCTCTCATAAGTGGGGTTATTGTTTGAGGTTATATCAAATCCAAGAAAAGAAATGTCCAATTCATTTTCATTCAAAATTCATATGAAGTTCATCTTTGATAAAGCTCTTTTCGAGCATGTATGGTATGAGGTCAATATTTGGGATGATTTTAGAAAACTCAGCAGATCGAATGTTCTTGTCGATGTAAAGATTTCTGTTTGGGCTATAAATAGGGAGAATAATTGCCTCCTTCTTTATCTCTTCAATGAGAGAATCTTCTACTGCAATCCGTTCCTTTAAGTCATAAGTACTAAGGCGGAATTGATCGAGAAGTGTATCCAGTTTCTTGCTTTGAATTTTTGAAAAATTAATACCCTTTTTCGCTTCACTTGAGTGAAAAATAGGGATAATATTCGTAATTCTTGAAGGGGCATCAAAACCGATAATAAGCATATCATACTTCTTTTCTCCATTTCTCGCTGCTGCAAGTTGTTCCTTTCAGAGTGCTTCAATATTTACTTTAATTCCAATATCGAGAAGTTCTTGTTCGATTTCTTTAGCAATATTCCCAATATTATCATCATTCCCTTGTTCAAAGTATTGAAGGAGGAGGGTGAATTGCTTCTTATCCTTTGTATAATAGTATCGTGGATCGAGGGCTTGATATTCTTTCTTTTTTTCTTCGAGCTCAGCCTTCTTTTTTGCGAGAACTTCAGGATTGTTAATTTTTTGGATTTGTTCATCGAGGAGTTCTTTCTTCTTGAGTTCACTTTCTAGGCTATTTTGGTATGCGTAGATAGTGAGTGTTTCTTGTGTGAGAATCTTTCCAGTAGCATATGAGAATGCCAAGGTATAGGTATTCTTTCCATCTTTAAGAGTTCCTGCTTCCTTCTTTGCTCTATAGAAGAAATTTTCATTTCATGGGGTAAATTGTGATAATTGGTAGTTATTCACATATACCGCCTTTACTCATTTTGGAACCTTTCCTGATATGAGAATATCCGTGTCTGATCCTGATGCAAAATAGATAGAGTCACGAGAAGGTTGTCGAATAAAAGAGAGTTGAGGAATAGAGAGCTTCATGCCACTTTCTGTCTTTCCGAGGGATTGAATCTCTGTATCGATGAGTCCTATAATTTCGCCCGGCTTAAAATAACCAAGTTCACGAATGGTGTTGGCAATATTTTTATTGGTAGGAGTGGGAATCATCTTTTTTTCTGTAAAAAAGATGTTGTTAATCGCTTCTGCATCAAGGTTCGCAAGAGATTTCAGTGGATTATTTGCGATATGAAACAAAATATTTGATCGGAGTGTCTGAGGAATTTTGTCGGTATTTAAAAAACCAGCAACATATTCATACGTATGG
>SSGK01000049.1 GCA_008015855.1 Candidatus Altimarinota bacterium
ATGAGTAAATAAAGTGAACATTTTTGTTCACTTTATTTTTTTATCTTTCCTATTTTCCCTTAGCATATGCGATTTTTATAAAAGTATCAAAAAAAATTTGCATATACAAAAAAAACTTATATATTTCCTCTCGCGTTACGAATTTGGTGCTATAGCTCAGTTGGTTAGAGCGCTGCCCTGTCACGGCAGAGGTCGCGAGTTCGAGTCTCGTTAGCACCGCCATTTTTTCTCATTTGTGGGGCCTTAGCTCAGTTGGCTAGAGCGCCTGTTTTGCACGCAGGAGGTCAGGAGTTCGACTCTCCTAGGCTCCACCACTTTGTTAATTATATGAGGATTGTACAATTCATGAACAATTCATTGATTGTAGAAACCTCATCTCTTGTATTTTTTTTTCTGAATTTATGTGACTTCGTAATAAAAGACCTCATTCTAAGGTGTATTCTGTTCGTCAGAAGGGTGTGTATTCTGGAAAGAAAATCGAGAATGCCATTAAGCATTTCAAGAAGCTCCAACAGCGTATTGCTTTTGAGGGTGAAACACTCTGGCTTAAGAATGCTATGTCTCTCGTTCTTGCTAAGTTCAAGAAGTTTGCTATTAACCCTAACAAGATTTAATTATGCCACGACTTACGACTTACGCTCATAAGAAGCTTAAACGAGCTGTTGATCGCATAAATAAGAAAATGAAAAAAACAAAGAAATAATTTTTTGATTTTTTCAGTTTTTCGATACAATTTCATTCGCTTTTTACTAATTATTTTTTTCTATTATGGCAACTTTCGATCGTTCAAAGCCACATGTGAACATTGGTACTATTGGACACGTAGATCATGGTAAGACAACAACTACTGCAGCTATTAGTAGTGTTCTTTCTAAGAAGTATGGTGGTGATGCATTTGCGTTTGATCAAATTGACGCTGCTCCAGAAGAAAAGGCACGTGGTATTACAATTAATACTGCTCATATTGAATATTCTACAGCTGCTCGTCACTATGCTCACGTTGACTGTCCTGGACATGCTGACTACGTAAAGAACATGATTACTGGTGCTGCTCAGATGGATGCTGCGATTCTTATCGTTGCTGCTACTGACGGACCAATGGCTCAAACTCGTGAACATATTCTTCTTGCTCGTCAAGTAGGCGTTCCTTATATCGTTGTTTTCATGAATAAGTGTGACATGGTTGATGATGCAGAAATGCTTGACCTTGTTGAAATGGAAATTCGCGAACTTCTTTCTAAGTATGAATTCCCTGGTGATGATACTCCAGTAATCCGTGGTTCAGGACTTGTTGCTCTTGAAAATCCTACTGATTACGATAAGGCATGGGGAGCTAAGACAATTCTTGAACTTTTCGATGCTATTGAAGCATACGTTCCAGTTCCTGAACGTGCTCTTGATAAGCCATTCATCATGCCAGTTGAAGATGTATTCTCAATTAAGGGTCGTGGTACAGTAGTTACTGGTAAGATTGAACAAGGTATCATTAAGGTTGGTGATGAAATCGAAATCGTTGGTATCCGTGATACAGTTAAGACAACTGTTACTGGTGTAGAAATGTTCCACAAGTCTCTTGATCAAGGACAAGCTGGTGATAACGCTGGTCTCCTTCTCCGTGGTATTGAACGTACTGATGTTGAACGTGGACAAGTTCTTGCTAAGCCTGCTTCTATTAAGCCTCATACTAAGTTTGAAGCTGAAGTATACGTACTTACAAAGGAAGAAGGTGGACGTCATACTCCATTCTTCCAAGGATACAAGCCTCAATTCTACTTCCGAACAACTGATGTTACTGGTGCTATTGAGCTTCCAGCTGGTGTAGAAATGGTTATGCCTGGTGATAACATTCAAATGACCATCACTCTTGGTGCTCCAATCGCTATGGATCAAGGTCTTCGCTTCGCGATTCGTGAAGGTGGTCGTACTGTTGGTTCTGGAGTTGTTGCTAAAGTTATTGAGTAATTCTATCGTTTCATGTAGTCTCGGAGAGTATATCTCCGAGATTCATGAGATTGTAATATTCTCACTATTCGTCATTGCAGGTATTTTTATACCTGGTAAGACCTTACATACCTAATTGTTTTTCTTTTATGGCTACAAAAAAAGCAGCTACAAAGAGTTCTACCGGAAAAATCCGTATTACCGTTCGTGCTTTTGAACATCGTATTGTTGATGAAGCAGTTGCAAAAATTGTTGCAACAGCAAAGGATAGCGGAGCTATCGTAGTAGGACCAGTACCTCTTCCAACTCGTATTGAGAAGATTACAGTAAATCGTTCAACATTCGTAAATAAGAATGCTCGTGAACAGTTTGAAATTCGTCGACATAAGCGTCTTATTGATGTTATGGAGCCTACTTCAAAGACACTTGAACTTCTTCAATCTATTAACATCCCTTCAGGTGTTGGTGTTGAAATCAAGGTTATGTAATTTATATATACTATAATTTTAGATTATTATGGCTCGCGTTTGTCAGCTTACAGGTAAGAAAACATCTGTTGGAAATAATGTATCACACTCGGTTCGTCGCACAAAGCGTCGTTTCTATCCAAATCTTTTTTGGCGTAATGTTACAGATCCACAAACTGGACTTGTACTTCGTCTCCGTCTTTCTGCTAAGGCTATTAAGACACTTAAGAAGAAAGGAATACTCTAATTTTTATATGGGGTCTCGAGGATACAATTCATGAACAGGAGGATTTTATCCTTGCTCACCCTTTCTGCCCGGATGGTGGAATTGGTAGACACGCAGGACTTAAAATCCTGTTCCCTCGTTGGAGTACGGGTTCGATTCCCGTTCTGGGCACCATCTCTCTATCGATAATTAATTTTTCTAAATTTACTTTTATGTTGAAAATTCGTCTCTCTCGAGTAGGTCGAAAACATGTAGCAAAATATCGAGTTGTTCTTACTGAACATCGTCAAAGTGCAAAGCATGGATTTATTAAGGTTCTTGGTTCTTATGATCCACATACAAAGACTCTTAATATGGATATGGAACTTGCTGAACAATATATTAAGAATGGTGCTCAGTATTCTGAGACTGTTGCAAAGATTCTTGCTCGTAAATAATTCCTTCCCGCATAATGCGGGATTTGGTTTTTTCTGATTTTACGTTTTATCGTCCATTTCTTTTATTATAGTAACTTATATAGTATGGATGCAAAGTTGTTTCTTGATACGATCGTTCGCTCATTGGTTGATAATGTTGATGCTATTTCTATTGAACAAAAGGAAGATGAATTAGGAACGCTTCTTCTCTTGAAGGTTGATGTAGCCGATATGGGTGTGATTATTGGAAGGTGAGGGAAAACGGTAGATTCTATTCGTACCGTTCTTCGTGTTTTTGGTTCAAAACATTGAGCAAGAGTTAACTTAAAACTTATTGAAGAAAAGCCAGCTGTATAGTTGGCTTTTTTAAATTTTATTGTAAAATAAATTTTACTTCTTCGCATTTTTTATATAATAGAAATGCATATTTATTCATATTTCTCTATGGATGTTTTTCAGGCATATGATGTTGAGGCCTTGCTTCCTTTTCTTATTGCCCTCGTTGTAGTAATTGCCTCGTTCATTTCTATACTGTATGTGATTCTTGGATGATTTCAGATGGTATTGTCATGATGAGAAGAGGAAAAGGTAAAAAAGGCGATTAATAGTATTCGGTTTTCTGTTTTTGGGGTAATTGTTATTATTTTTGTAATTTATATTTTTCCGGTTATTGCGGATATGATTGGCTTTCCGCTTACGAAGGAATATGTAAATCCAGAAGTGGTATTTGAAAATGTTCAAAAAATTATTAATTTTATTTTTCAATCAGACTCTTCATCTTCTTGACTCGAATTTGATTCACTTCCTCTTGATAACGAACTTCCTCCCGATTTTATTGATTTATAGAATTACTTTTATATACTCATTTCATAACTTTCTTCCTATGTTTTTCGATCTTATTCCTTCTATTCATGCTGCTTCCACTGAACCCATTATTGATCCATCTGTTGCATATGCTCCTGGGGATATAGTAACAATTGGAGTTTCTCTTATTGTCCTTATTGCGGGTTTATTTGCGGTACTTTTCATTATCTGGGGTGGTGTTATGCTCATATTATCCGGTGGTAAGGATGAAAAAGTAAAACCAGCCATTAATAGTATACGTTATGCGGTTCTTTGAGTAGTGATTATTGTGATTTCCATTTTTGTAGCCCCAAAAGTAGGTGATCTTCTCGGGCTGAATGTTTCTCAATATCTTTCGGCAAAGACTATTTTTTCAACTATAAAGGTATTGGCAAATCGTATATTTGGTACTCCCGATTCTACCAACACGCTCATTGATTCATCGGATTCAATAGGAGATGATTTTACAAATTTAGAGTTATAATTTTAGCTTATATACATTGAAAAACCTCTTTTTAAAAGAGGTTTTTTCTTTTTACAAACCGTGTTTTTTTTATATAATTTCCCTTGTTTTTTGCTTTTGCAAATATATTTTGTTACCAAAAATGTATGTCAGAAAATCCTATTACTCCCGAAGAACCGATTCTCCCAGAAATTATATCAGAACGTGTAAATTATGAATGAGACAGAGATCGTTCTATCGTTGATGAGATGGAAACATGCTACCTTGATTACGCAATGAGCGTTATTGTATCTCGTGCCCTTCCTGATGTTCGTGATGGATTAAAACCAGTACATCGTCGTATTTTATATGCCATGTATTCAACAGGGCTTCGTTCTACTTCAAAGTATCGTAAATCTGCAAAGGTTGTCTGAGAAGTACTTGGTAATTATCATCCACATGGTGATTCTTCAGTATATGATGCGATGGTTCGTATGGCACAAGACTTCAACCTTCGTTATCCTCTCGTTGATGGGCAAGGAAACTTCGGTTCTATGGATGGTGACGGAGCGGCTGCGATGCGTTATACGGAAGTTAAAATGGGGAAGTTATGAGAACTTCTTCTTTCCGATATTGACAAGGAAACAGTTGATTTCAAAGATAACTATGATGCTTCTGTTCAGGAGCCGATGGTTCTTCCGACGAGAATTCCAAACCTTCTCCTCAATGGAGTGATGGGTATTGCGGTAGGTATGGCTACGAATATTCCACCACATAATCTTACGGAGCTTATTAATGCTCTTACTTTCATGTTGAATCATGAAAATCCTCATGAGATTACGATAGAAAATCTCATGGATTATATTCATTGACCAGATTTTCCTACCGGAGGTATTATTTATAATAAAAAAGATATCCTTGAGGCATATGCAACGGGAAGATGATCAGTGGTTATGCGATGACGTGCGAATATTGAGGAAGGGAAATCTGGAAAGCAAATGATTGTCATTTCTGAAATCCCGTATCAACTCAATAAATCAGACTTTGTTATGAAAATTGCAGAGTTAGTAAATGAAAAGATAATTGTGGGCATATCTGATATTCGAGATGAATCCAGTAGTGAATCGGTACGAATTGTTATAGAATTGAAGCGAGATGCATTTCCAAAGAAAATCCTCAATCAACTTTACAAGCTTACTCCACTTCAGACGAGTTTTGCTTTTAATATGATTGCATTGACTGATCGTTGACTTCAGCCACGACTCTTTAATCTTCGTGAAATTCTTGAGGAATTTATTGTGCATAGAAAAGAGGTGGTGACACGTCGTGCACAGTCTGATCTTCGAATTGCAGAGGCACGAGCACATATTCTTGAATGACTCAAGATTGCGCTTGATAATATTGATGCCGTTATTAAAACGATTCGAGCCTCAAGAAACAAGGAAGAAGGTATTCCTGCTTTGATGGATGGTTTTGGTCTTTCTGAAAAACAGGC
>SSGK01000051.1 GCA_008015855.1 Candidatus Altimarinota bacterium
CTTTTATGAGAGAATCCAGAAATTCGTAAAATAAAGGCAGGAGAATATCTTGAAAGAATACTTATTGCTTATGCTACTATAAAACCAAAAATAGATGCTAAAATAGGCTAATAATTGCATCAAATGAGAAAATATGTTACCATAGATTGGTAGCATATTTTTTATGAGCGAAACAAATCCTTCACTTCCCACTCCTTCATTGGAATCCCTTCAAACAAGGGAATGAACACAAGAAAATGCACCTCAAAAATCAATTGAGGAGATTATTACTTCAACCGGATGCGATAAGAGTATTCTCGAGGATTATAGTGACGAATTACAAACCATATCAAGTTCCCCTATCGGGAAAGAAGAATTCGAAAATGCCATTAAACAAGAACTCGAGAAACAATCTCCACCACTTCCAAATAAATTAATTGAAAATATTATTTCCAAAGTATGACTCCTCCTGAAAAACACATGAACTAAAGAGGTAGTAAAACAAACGGGAAAGGTAGTAGAACAAACAGGAAAGGTAGTAGAACAAAAATGAGAAATTACAGATAAGTGGGATGAATGATTTGAGAAACGATTGCAATCAGTCGAAAAAAATATCTCCACCATTTCCGATAAACTCGGAAAAGAAAATCCGATTATTCAGGAGGCGGATAAGGATGCAGAGAGTATTATCACGTCTGGAAAGGCTGATACGCCAGAGCTTCAGAATTTCTTAGAAAAGAGTGGTGTCACTGATAAAGAAGGAAATATCCCTCCTGATAAGAAGGAATCCTTTGCTCGAATCGTTCGTGCTCATGTATCGACTCGAACATTTATCAACCACAGGAGTGAGCTTGAGGCGACAAAAGACCCCGACATTCAAAAGGCAATGAAAAATATCGTTGCAGAAGCGCCATGAATCGGTGTAACGCTTCGTGGAAGTTATCCAAATGATTTCTCCCGTCTGACGAGTGATCAACCTCGTGCCGAACGTGAAAAACTAGAACAAGCAGCCCGAGTTATATCAGGAGGAAAAGATATCCCCGTATCTCGCGAGGGAAATATGATTCATTTTCATAATCCTGATAAGCCAAGCGAATCAACTCATACCATCGATCTCAATAAAAAACCTCCAGAACTCATTAAGAAAGAAGGGATTCTCGAATCAAAACGCACTCTCGCTGAAAAGCCAGATACAAAAATGGCAGAAGAACGAGAAAAAAGAGAACAAGAGTATAAGAAAATCGAAATTGCCGGGGAGACACTGAAGCAAAAATCAGAGAGTCTCACTCCTATCACAGAAGGAGCTACAGAGGATGATACAAAGAAACTCGGAGAGATATCGCATGATGCACTTCGCACAACATCAAAAGAGATAGCAACTGAGACAAAAAAACGACCTCTCGATCGTGCGAAAATTGCCACCCTCCTTCAGACACAAAAAGAACAAGTGAGCAATCTTCGAACCAAATATGACGACTATATTGCGGAGGGAAAAGAGCGTGATTTTCCAGAGTGACTCGAGGAGGAAAATCGAAGACGAACACTTATTGATACTACCCTCCATACACTCGAGTGAATAGAAAAAACAGGAGAATCCCTTTGAACTTCCCTTGAGTCCCTTCCACCAGAGAAAAAAGAGGAAAAGGATGAGGCACAAAAGGCAAATGAAGCATTTGAAACCGTATCAAATCATAACCTCAGCATGCTCCGCGACCTCGGGTTTGATAAATGGGATTCTATGGATGATGTTACCGCCTTTATTGATTACGCTGATGGAAAATCTCGTTCCAATTCAGGGCAAGAATTTCCAAGAAATGAAAATGGGGAAATCAATCTCGGTGCAAGAAAAATCGGGGAAGAAGGGAAGTATCTCATCGATTCACTCCATACGCTCCTCGGATCTAATCAGAAACAAGAAAATCCAGAATCGAGTAAAAATGTGATAGAAAAATACCGAGATATCCGTTCGGATCTTGCTCTTGGTTCTCGTGGTCAAATTCTTACAAACTATCACCTCCTTAAACTCGATCACGGAGGCGAGCTCTCAAGAAGCATATTAGAAAGTCGAACAAAAGCACCCGCAGAAACAGGAAAACCAGCTCCAACACAAACCCCAGAAACTCCACCACAATAATTATCCCTCTATGTCAGAATTACAAAAAGCTTACAAAGAAATGAGTCCGATGGAACAAGTACGCTTCGAACTCAAGACGCTTGATGCTATCGTCGCAATTCGTTGATGCAGTGCGGCAGAAGCAGCATTACTCCTGTATGGAAAACCGGAAGAATCAATTCCTCCATCATCTCCTTCATATTTTCATTCATAATAATAATCCCTCGATACGAGGGATTATTGCATAGTCGGCGGGGTATGTTCCATTTTTTGACGGAGGAGAGAACTCTTATGAACGTCGGTCATAAATCCATCGATACGAACCACTCAAACATTCGGAAGAACCGATCGCACCCTTTCTTCTGGAAAGAACTGATCATATCAGAGCGCTATGATATCCGGCGCATATATCCGAAGTGGCTCCATCATATCTTTTTCATCACCGAGAAGAACCATTGCTTCAGGAAATGCATGGACCACATTATCGAGTCGAGTGAGCTCCGTATGAATAGGGGAACGGAGTTTCATCGTGAGTACACGAGCATCTCGTGCAACAATGACAATAAGTTCATCTCAGAGCTTTGCAGCTTCTCTGAGATAATATGCATGCCCAGGATGAAAGAGGTCAAATGTACCAAACGCCATGACGCGAGTATGGGTTGTATTTTTTGTGAGCATGCAAATATTTTCGTGAAGAACGGGTGAACGATATATTTTTTATTATAGTCAAGAAAGAGAAAAATCAAGACATCGAACACAAAAGGTGTACAATTTTCAAAAAAATTTTGACAATATGTAGGGTTTGGAGTAAAAATGGAACCACAATATGTTGTGTTATCTGTTTTCCAAATACATAGAAAACAATAATATTCAAGAACAGCATTCCATACAGATATACATACCGTTTCCTTATAGAATAACCTGATACAGTTCAGACGAGTAGGGAGCCACATATTCAATCAACTTTTATATCAAAGATTTTCATCTTTATTTTTGTTTTTATGGCTATCACAAAGGTTCGCAAAAGAAATTGAGAAGTAATCGACTTCGAACGCGTTCGTATCGAACAAGCACTTGAGTCTGCATGTGTTGCAGTAGGTGAAACAGAACGTTCTTTTATCCCGGTTATTACTGATTTTATCGTAAAAGATCTCGATCATGTCTATGGTGAAATCTTCGTAAATCGTATTCCTTCCGTAGAAGATATACAAGATATTGTGGAACGAAATCTTGTAAAGTTCAATAAATTTGAAATTGCAAAGCAGTACATCCTCTATCGTGCAGAACGAAGTGAAGTACGTGAAGCGGAACATAAGAAGCTCGTAAAGGAATTTGAAAAGAATAAGCTTCAGGTTACGAAGTCAAATGGTTCAAAAGAACTCTTTGATATCGACAAGATTGAGCGTGTATTTCGTCGTGCAGTAGAAGGATACGAGGAAACATGTAAATTTGAAGAGCTCGTAGAAGCATTCAAAAAGAATATTGTGGAAGATATCAAGACGAGTGATATCAATAAGCTCCTTATTAAGACATGTATCGATCTTGTAACGGTTGAAAACATTTCTTGGGAACACGTTGCTGGACGCCTTGCACTCTTTGATCTCTATAAAAAAGCTTCAAAGAATCGAAACCTCAAGCAAAATGAGATCTATACACCAGACTCATACCTCACATTCTTTAAAAACTATATCAAAGAAGGTCTCTACTATAAAGACTTCATGAATTACTATAGCGAAGATGATATCCGAAAAGCAGGGGAAGTACTCAAGAAAAAAGGATTGAAAACGGATATGTCCTATGGATACACAACGGTACTTTCTCTCGGAAAGCGCTACCTCCTCAACCCAAATAAGGTTGTTCGCGAACTTCCACATGAACTCTATATGTCAGTAGCACTTTTCTATGCTATTC
Source organism: Candidatus Altimarinota bacterium (assembly GCA_008015855.1). Classification (GTDB taxonomy): domain Bacteria; phylum Patescibacteriota; class Gracilibacteria; order BD1-5; family UBA2023; genus SSGK01. The sequence goes on from SSGK01000051.1 coordinate 4,004, forward strand.
CAGAAGCTCCAGAAAATCGTCTCAAGTTTGCATTCCAAGTATACGAATACTGTAGTGAGCAAAAGATTTCTTTGGCGACTCCTGCACTCATCAATCCACGTACCAATTGGCATCAACTTACGAGTTGTTTTAAGCTCAATATCGGTGATGATCTCCGCTCTATCTATCATGGAATCGAAGATATCGCTCAAATCTCAAAATATGGAGGAGGAGTTGGAGTATACCTCGGACACATTCGTGCTCAATGAGCTGCTATCCGTGGAATCAAGGGGGCAGCTGGTGGGGTAAATCCTTGGATTAAGGTTATTAACGATACAGCCGTTGCAGTAAATCAACTTGGCACTCGTCTTGGTGCAGTATCAGTAACACTCGACATCTGGCATCGAGATATCTATGACTTCCTAGAACTTCAGACAGAAACAGGCGATATTCGTGCAAAGGCATTTGATGTATTTCCAGCAGTTTCTATCCCAGATCTCTTCATGCGTCGCGTCGAAGAAGATGGTGAATGGTCACTCTTTGATCCATACGAAGTAAATAAAAAATACGGTCGAACCCTCGAAGATACATTCGGTGAAGAATTCGAAGCATTCTATGCTGAGCTTGAAAAGGATACGACCCTTGATCTCAAGAAGGTAATCAAAGCAAAGGATCTCTTCAAGCAATTCTTGAAAACTACCGTAGAAACTGGTATGCCATACGTATTCTACCGTGATACTGTAAACCGTCTCAATCCAAACAAGCATGCTGGTAAGGTATATTCTTCTCAGCTCTGTACAGAAATCTGTCAAAACTCAAGCCCAGCAACCTTCATCGAAGAAGTAATCGATGATGGAAAGATCGTTATTCGCTACGAGCCAGGTGACGTAGTAACGTGTAATATCTCGTCTATCAACGTTGCAAAGGTATACGAAGAAAAGACGATTGAAGAAGCGCTCGCTGTTCTCTCTCGTATCCTCGATAATATCATTACAATATCAAAATATCCAATCAAGGCCGCAGAAGTAACTTCTCTCAAGTATCGTGCTATCGGAATCGGATACCTCGGACTCGCAGAATACCTCGCAACTCGCTCTATCGCCTATGATAGCGAAGAAGCTCGTACACACGTCGATGCACTCTTCGAAATGTATACATACTACACATACAAAGCATCAGTTGACCTCGCGAAGGAACGTGGACACTATCCACTCTTTCCAGGAAGTGAACACTCGAAGGGGATTATCCTCGGTCGAGATGCAAAAGAACTCACGAAGAATACGCATCACATCCATCTCGACTGGACAAAGCTCCTCGAAGAGATGAAGAAGACAGGAACTCGCTTCGGATACCATTCTGCTCCAGCACCAAATACATCAACTGCTGGTATCGTCGGAACAACCGCAGCGCTCCTTCCTATCTATAAGAAATACTTTGTAGAGACAAATCTCTCATCTCCGACGATTCGTATCGATCCGAAGCTCAATGCTGAGAACTTCTGGTTCTACAAGGAATATGTAAATATGGATATGAACGATGTAATCGATATGATTTCTGTGGTGTATAAGTGGATTGACCAATCTATCTCATTCGAATGGATGATCGACCCATCAAAGGTATCTCCTCGTGAAC
>SSGK01000033.1 GCA_008015855.1 Candidatus Altimarinota bacterium
ACCTTTGTAAGAGACTTTCCTTCAAGTTCTTTCTTTGCGCCATCAAGAAAACGTGCAAATCCCGAAAGTGGAGACATCATAGAACCAAGAAGCTTTGCAAGGAGAACCTCACGAGAAGGGAGTCCAGCAAGTTTTGTTGTTTCTTCTGCATCCATAATACGTCCATCGAGGTAACCTCCAACGAATGTAATTTTTTCTTCTTTCTTCCATTCCTTTGCATACTTGTTTACAACACCAAGACCAGCAATCTTATCACCCTTTGAGATGATAATTGCAACCTGTCCAGGAAGAGTATTGATATCAAGATCAACATTGTAAACATTCTTAAATGCAATACAGATGAGGGTCTTTTTAGCAAGCATGAATGTTGTATCATGCGTACGGAGTTCTTTCTTAAGAGCTGATACTTCAGCTACTGAAACCTTCTTATTAGAAGTGAATCCAATACTTGTTGCATCTTTGAGGTGAGCCTCAAGTGTTGCAAGTATCTCAGCTTTCTTAGCTTTACTTACTGCCATATTTTAATAGGGTAACAAATCTATAAATGCTCTTGTCTTATCTACGATAGACACAAAAAAACGTGCTATCGCACGAACTAAATATTTTTTTAATTACCTATCCTAATTTGTTTTAGAAGAGGAATATATATTAGTCCATCTCGGTAAGGCTTATTTAAAGAAATATGAATTTATATTTCTCATGCTTACTGTCTGCGATAGAGCGGTCATATTGTATTGAAAAAATATATTTGTCAAAATTTTTTGCGATATTGATTTTTAAGGAGTATTTTTATACTTTTTGTATGAAAATTTTGAAAAACAATTCTCCTTTTTTCTATGGGATTTTTACCTTCTTCTGAATTGCTTTAGGGATTTTTATTCTCCCGATAGTAACTGCATTTTTTCAGTGAGTATGATTACCTTGAAGTGTTCTCATGTATGATGCAAAAGGTCAATTAATTGTAGATATTTGAAACGAATATGGGTATTGGAAAACATATACAGGAGGCATGAATATCCCATTAATTCAGTCTATTATCCAGATTGAAGACGGTGAATATTTTTCTCACTGGTGAGTGGATATTCCTTCGAAAATGGCGGCATTTTATGATAATATCCAATCAAGAAGAATTGTACGTGGATGATCTACTATTACGGAACAATGGATTAAGAATGAATTTTTTCCTTATGCAAAAAGAACGTGGCTTCAAAAATGACGAGAGGCAACCCTTGCTTTTCTTATGAGTCTTTACTTCTCAAAAGAAGAAATTCTCTCCAAGTATGTAAATTCTCTCTATCTTGGAAATCGTATTTATTGAATTCAGGCAGCGAGTGAGGTCTACTTTCATAAAAAAGATATAACACAGCTAACAGAATCAGAAATATCCTTTCTTATAGCGTTGATTCGATATCCATGAATTCAGTCTTTGCAAGAGAAAAATTTCCAAGAATATCTCAATCGAGTAAAAATTCGACTGTGAGTAACGACCAAAGACACAACCACATACTATTTTTCAAGACATAAGGATATTAACCTTGTAAGTCATTTCTCACAAAGGATTACTCATTTAATGAACAAATTTTGTACTCAGAATAATTCTCACGAAATATGAAATTATTTGCAAAATTGAATCGAAAAATTACACGAACAATGTGATAAAAGGGATAAAATTCTTTTCACTCCTTTGATGTATGATTTACAGAAAAAAATTGAATCCTATTGAGTAGGTATTCTTCGCTCCATTCAGGATAAGAATGTGCAATCATTTGCTGCATATGTATTTGCACCAAAAACCCATAAAATACTTGTTTATATAGGGAATACGAATGATAATTCGATTGATGGTGCACAAATTGATATGATTCAACAGCCACGATCGGTTGGTTCTATTTTGAAGCCATTTTTGTATTTATTTGCCCTGGAATCATGAGCAGAAATTGATTCTTTCGTACTTGATGGAGAGAAACAGTATGATAATCTTTCAGGAACGGGTATATTTTTACCGCAAAATTATAATCTGAAAGAATATGGTCCTATCTCTCTTAAGTATGCTCTTGCAAGTTCATTGAATCTTGCATCGGTTCGGTTAACAGAGTTTTTATGACTCGAGAATGTTTATCACTTTTTTGAAAAAATTGGTTTTCGATTTCCAAGGTCAGCAACATATTATGGATATGGATTTGTTCTTGGTGCCCCAGAATTAACTTTGGAAGAGGTAGCTCTTGGCTATACTGCACTTACTACTCTGAAAAATAAAACGTATTTTACCCAAGAGAAAAATCGTTTTCTCTTAGCACAGATTTTATCAAATCCATACAATAGGAGATATGGATTTTGAGTAAACAGTATTTTAAATAATTCATATTCTATCCCTGTTAAGACTGGAACCAGTACAGATTTTAGGGATAACTGGGCACTTGGTTATACGAATGATTTCATTTTTTGAGTGTGGGTATGAAATACGAATCGCTCTTCTATGCGCGGTGTTACTTGAGTAACAGGGGCATGACCTATATGGCATTTTATGGCAGAGGAACTCGGATCATTATTTTATGCTGATAGAGGAGAGGGGTGAGTAGTCGTTCCGGATTGAATAGAACAATATTCACACTGTCTTGATAGCCGATGCTTTCGAACGGAATTATCTTTTACAAAAACTGGAAAAAAGGAAAAATCATCTATAATTGAGAATACTTTTTTTGAACAGGACTTCTTTATTTCTCTCTCTGATGAGGAAAAGAAGCGCTGGAATATTCAATAACATTATTTTTTGTGAATACTGTATTTATTATCTCTTGACCTTCTTGAGTAGGAAAAACCACTATTTGGCACTCTGCAGAATCAATGTGTTCTGAATTTGTAGAGAAGATTATTACCACAACAACTCGCTCTATACGAGAAGGCGAAATTCAGTGAGTTCATTATCATTTTGTTACTCGTGGTGAATTTGAAGATTATATTCATAAGGGAAATCTTATTGAATACGCTCTGGTGCATGGAAATTATTATTGATCAACTTTCTGAGAACTTGAAAGGATAGTTGAATGATGAAAGTGTCCTTTATATATTATCGATCCACAATGAATGGTACATATTCGTCCTGTACTGGAAGGGAAATGATATATGGTAAAAAGTATTTTTCTTCTCCCTCCCTCGTTGGATGAGTTAAAAAATCGTCTCTGAGGAAGATGAACCGAATCAGATGACGCCTTTCAATTGCGCTATGCAAACGCACTTATAGAATTAGAGGATAAAGATTACTATGACTATCAAATAGTAAATGATGATATTGAAGAGACGACACAAAAAATCCTCGATATTATTCGAGGATAGGTTTTTTATTCTTCCGAATGAGTCATTTTGTGGAGTTCTTTATATCGTTCAACAAGGGCTTCAAAACGTGGATCATCCTTAAAAAGCTTCTTCCAGTCATGATTTGATCTTCATTCCACTGCATATCGAATACAATCATCGATAAGTTCTTGAAACGATTCCTTCTTTGCATCCTTTCGTTCATCTTTCGGAAGGAGATGGAGAATTTCTTTTATGGATCGTCCAATAAAAATTTTTCAGAAATCCATAAGAACATGCTCTTTTGTTCTGTGTCAGAGCAGAGGACTCTTTTTTTCTTTATCGGGATTTTTTGGTTTATCGACCATGGTATGATTGAAAATGATAATATATTTATTATACTTTACTAAGTGATTTGTCAATTATTTGTCTATGTTACCCTACCAGTTATCTATATATCTTGAGGAGTGTGTTTGAAATAATGCATTTTCCTATAACGAGAGACTCAATAAAAGATTGTATATTCCAGCTTTGATTGATGGTAATTTTAGTGATGTTATTGTAGGGGATAATATTGTTTTCTCTGATAAGGATGATGCGGGAGATTTAAGAGAATGTGTCGGTTTACGGAATTTTGTTTCTACCACATGGCAAGATACTCCTGTTATTGTTTTTGATAATCATAATCACGCGGCATATTTTTGGTATCGAGCATGGAAAGAGGGATACATTTCTTTTTGAACAGAGGTGATTCATATCGATGAACACTCTGATTTATGGGAAAATACGAATGATGTAGATATTTTGAATGTAAACGATTGGGAGGTAGCTGATTTTGTGAATCAAAAATGCAACGTTTGAAATTATATTGTTCCATTTATTCGAAATGGATTTATAAGAAACTTTTATAGAATTGAAGGTGAGTATGATATGGAGAAATATGAGAAATACACAGGCAATAAAGATTCCACATGCATCCTGAATCTTGACCTTGATTTTTTTGCTCCGGAACTTGATTATATTGATTATCGGTATAAGGTTTCATATATACAGGAAAAGGCAAAACTTGCTGATTTTATTACTGTAGCAACCAGCCCGTTCTTTATGGAACAAAAAAGGGCTATTCAAGCCCTCCATGATATATTTATCACTTAAATATTTATCAGCGTTCATTTATATATCTTGCGTCTTCTGTGACGTTGTTTTATGGCATGTTCACTATGATCATGAGGAGGATGTTCAATATGTATAACATGATTATGATTTTCAGTCCTTGTTGTGTGTGAATGAAGACTTGTTTCCGCATGAACACTACTTATTCCATAGACATAAAACCACACAGCGATATTTATATATACTATTTGTTTTATCATACCAATACGATTTATATAAATATATTATAACATATATTTATATAATGTAAATATTAATTCTGCCGATACCATGAAAAAATATTTGAAAAAATTTAGTATTTTTTTATTTTAAGCGTCTTATTTTTTTGAATTCATTCATATGCGTTTCGCTGCAAAACCTCCAGATGAGCCTGAATGATGAATATGAAGAGTGAAACAAAGTTCCTCTCCTTCATCTCAGAATCATCGACACACATACTGGCCAATGTGACACACTCTGGCCCAGGTTGAATCATTATTGAGAAAGGAAAGAGAAGGAAATAAATGAGGTCCAAAGAAAAAATAGTAATTCTTAAAGCAGTCATTCATATTGATTGCTTTTTTGTTTTTTCATTTTGTATTTCATTCTTTTTTTATACAATTTTTTTATTATGAAAAAAATAGGAAAGACTATTCTCATAGAGAATCGTAAGGCACGATTTGATTATGAGGAATTTGATACATTTGAGGCAGGGATTATTCTTGCTGGATCTGAGGTAAAAAGTATACGTTCGGGTCACTGAAACCTTACAGGATCGTATGTTACGATTCATTCATGACGTCCTATTATTATGGGGCTTCATATTTCAGAGTATGCATTTAACTCAGGGTTGAAGCTCGATCCAAAGCGCGATCGATTTCTTCTTATGAAAAAGAAGGAGATTATTCGGATACAAACAAAGTTAAAAATAGGCGGATATACTCTTATTCCTATGGAGATATACTTATTATGAAACCTTATTAAACTTCGAATTATCCTTGCACGCTGAAGAAAGAAACATGAGAAAAAACAAGTACTGAAAGAACGTGACCTTGATAGGCAGGCACATAGAGAGATTAGCAGGTATACTTATTAAATTATTATGATATCAGAAAGGTTTATTGAATACTATCGTGAACATTTTTTCCAAGAAGATGAAAAGTGACTTCAAGATTTTTTAACTGCTCTTGCATCACCATTACTAAAGTCATTTCGTATTGATGAGACAAAGAAATCAAAGGAATCAGTTCTTGATTCACTGAAAAAACAGTGATATCTTCCATATGCGACAAATATACCAAATGTTTTTACATTTGATCGTATTCCTGATTTTAATCCATTTGAACGGAGGCTTGGTTTTTCTTTAGAACACCTTCTTGGTTATATTTATATTCAAGAATTAGCGGCTGCTCATTCAGTGCATGTTCTCTCTGATTGAAAGGTACATCATGATAATTTTCTCATTCTCGATATGGCTTCATCTCCTGGATGAAAAACGACTCAGCTTGCTGAACAATATCCAGAGAGTTTTATCATTGCAAATGAGCCAACTCGTGAACGTATTCCACAGATTCTTCAGAATCTTGATAGAATGGGGAGCTCAAATATCGCAGTTACATTGTATCCGTGACAATTTTTCTCTAGTACACCAGAAGTATTTGATAGGATTCTGCTCGATGCTCCATGTAGTTGAGAAGGGACTGTATTCAAGACCTTTGATGCTGTAAAGAACTGGCATATTAAGAATATTAAAACTATTGCACGGCTTCAGGAAAAGCTCATCTCTGCTGCTTGTACTTCACTCAAGGTTGGATGAGAAATGATATATTCTACCTGTACATTAAATTTACTCGAAAATGAATGAGTTCTGGAATCTATCGAAAAGAACTTTCCAGGCTGTTTTGAGATTACATTCGAAAAGAAATATTGGCCACATATTGATGGTACATGAGGTTTCTTTGTTTCGAAAATTAAGAAACTGCAGTCAGTTGTATCAAAGCAAACTTTCCCACCGAAGTCAATTAATTCAGATATCTTTCCTATAGGGAAACAAGATATCCAGCATATTGAATGATTTTTTGATACAGAAGATATTTGAGGATATGATTTTTTTCGATATAAGAATAAAATTCTCGCAGTGAGGGGTGGAAAAAATGCGGAATATGCCCGGAATAATTTCTATTGTATGCGTTTTTGAGAAGAAATAGCAAATATACAGGATGGGGTATATAAATGGACTCATTTTGCTGGAAAAAAACTCTATTCATCAAAGATACCAGAATATAAAATCGAGTGATCAGAAGAAGCGCTGGATGAATATCTCCGTTGATGAAATCTCAAAGTAGATACGGTCATTCGTTGATATGTAAATTTGTACTTTGAAAACGAAAGAATCGGCCTTGATTTTATACAAGATGACGGAACGCTCAGTAATTTATTTCCTCCTCAATGGAGACGTAAGTAATCATTTCTATGACACGCCCATACATTATTCAGGATCCCTATTTCAAAAAAGCAAAAGAGCTTTGATATCGCGCAAGAAGTGCTTTTAAGCTTCTTGAAATTCAGGATAAGTACAAGATTCTACAACCAAGAATGAAGGTGTTAGATGTTGGAGCTGCTCCAGGAAGCTTCCTTCAGGTAATTGCAAAAATTGTTGGATCTTCTTGAATGGTGGTTGGTATCGATATTCAAAAAATCGATCCAAATTTCGGATTTCCGAATATTCATCTATTACAAGAGAGTGTATTTGAATATGATGCGATTCGAGCGTATATCAAGACTCTGGGAGTTGAGCAGTTTGATTGTATCACGTCTGATATTGCGACATCAACTACTGGAATAACAGGAGTAGATCAATATAAGTCAATTGAACTCAATCTTGCGATTCTTGATGTTGCTCGAGAATTTCTGAGACCAGGATGAACGGTTATTTTAAAGGTATTTGTAGGTGAAGATATTCTCGATCTGATTCATCCAATAAAAGCACAGTATAAGAAATTGTCTCGTATGAAACCGAAGTCCTGCCGAGACAGGAGCTTTGAGGAATATTTTATTTGTCAGTGAAAAATGTAATTCCTCTCTCGTAATTTCCTTATAAAATCCACAAATTTAAGTGGATTTTTTTCTTTTTTCCATATAATTCATCCCATTCTAATCTATTTTTTATGACTATTCTTGCATCTGAAATTCGTGGAAAGTACCTTGATTTCTTTAAGACAAAAAATCATGCGATTATTCCATCTGCACCGCTTGTTCCAGAAAATGATCCATCAGTACTTTTCAATACAGCTGGTATGCAACCGCTTGTTCCATACCTCCTCGGTGAACCACATCCACTCGGAAAACGTCTTGCTGATGTACAGAAGTGTGTAAGAACCGGAGATATCGATGATGTTTGAGATGACACACATTGTACGTTTTTTGAAATGCTCGGAAATTGGTCACTCGGTGATTATTTTAAGGATGAGTCTATTAAGATGAGTTGGGAATTCTTAACAAGCAAAGAGTGGCTCGGGCTCGATCCTGAGATGATATCAGTAACGGTATTTGAGTGAGATGAAAATGCTCCTCGAGATGAAGAATCTGCAGCGATTTGGAAATCTATTGGAATGCCTGAAGATCGTATTGCATATCTTCCGGCAGAGGATAACTGGTGGGCTGCTGGTCCTACTGGTCCATGTGGTCCAGATACGGAGATTTTTTATTGGATGGGAGAAGGGAAGCCTCCTCGCGGATCAAATAAATGAACTGATTCCAAGATGTGGATGGAAATCTGGAATAATGTATTTATGCAATACAATAGAATTGATGCTACCACTCTTGAAACTCTTCCGGCACAGTGTGTAGATACTGGTATGGGTATTGAACGATGTACCGTGACACTCAATAAGATGAAGAGTGTTTATGAGACAGACTTATTTGCTCCGATTTTATCAAAGATTCGAGAGATTGTCGGATCAGACAATTACAATGAACGGGGAGCTCGTATTATTGCTGATCATCTTCGTGCAGCAACTCATATGATTTCAGATGGAGTTGTTCCAAAAAATATTGATCAAGGATATATCCTTCGTCGCCTTATCCGTCGTGCGATTCGTGAAGCATACAAGATGGGTTATGAAAAACCATTTGCATCAGAGATTGCTGAGATGTACATCGAGCAATTTTCTGGTATTTACGAGAGTGTAAAAAATAATGCAGAAAAGATCAAAACAGAACTTTCTCTTGAGGAAGGGAAATTTGCAAAGACGCTAAAAGATGGAGTTCGTGAATTTGATAAGATTGTAAATGGATTTAAGATTGCATTTGAACGTTCTGGTCAGAAAGTAACACAGATTTCCGGATGAAAGGCTTTTACTCTGTTTGATACTTATGGATTTCCTCTTGAGATGACTCTTGAACTCGCAAAAGAGAATGAATTAACCGTAGATGTTGATGGTTTTAAGAAAGCCTTTGAAGAACATCAAGAAAAATCTCGTACGGCTGCGGCTGGTAAATTTAAATGAGGACTCGCTGATGATGGGGTTGAAACAACGGCACTTCATTCGGCTTGTCATCTTATGTTGGCGGGGCTTCGAAAGGTTCTTGGTGATCATATTCACCAGGCCGGATCTAATATTACTGCGGAACGTCTTCGATTTGATTTTACTCATCCAGAAAAAATGACTCCTGAACAGATTAAGGCGGTAGAAGATTACGTGAATGAGGCTATATCTTCAGGACTTGTTGTTACGATGACCAATATGGATAAAAATGAGGCAAAGTCATCTGGAGTGGAGTGATCTTTTTGGGAAAAATATCCAGATATTGTAAAGGTATATTCAATGGTGGGTGGAAATGGTGTCACTTATTCTCGTGAACTCTGTGGTGGTCCTCATATAGAAAACTCAAAAGAAATGGGTACGTTTAAGATTCAAAAAGAAGAATCAAGTTCAGCAGGAGTGAGACGTATAAAAGCAGTACTTGTAAAATAATTTCTTCATGCAACAACTCATTCTCTCATCATCAGAAGTCTATCCGTATTTATTTGAAGTGGATAAGATTTCTAGGGAGGAAGTGTTAAGTAGAATTTGAAATGATTACGATTTCCAGAAAGTTCCACCAATTCCTGTCTATAATATTCCGGAAAAGTTAGAAATAAATGGTTGGAAATATCTTCTTCCAGATGGAAATCATCGTTGGCTCTATGGTCATGTAGCTGCAGGAAAAGTGGCAGCTATTCTCCTCCTTCCTGATGAACGAATTCAGATAGAAGAGTGGGGAATGGCCCCATTTAGAAAATCGAATGATCCTGATTTATATAACAAAACGCTTCGAATTTACTGTTATCAACAAGGTATTTTACGGTAAAATATGTACAACCCTTTCCTTACAGAAGAAACATTCTTCGTCGCAACAAAGTGCTGTCTTGTAAAAGATGGACATATTTTGATAGTATGAGAAAATCGCCCCAATAAAGATATGTGGTGGGAATTACCTGGATGAAAAATTAGTAAAGCTGATTCCCTTATTTCACCAATAGAATCTCTTTCCAGAGAATTAAAAGAGGAGCTTGGAAGTGATTACGGAATACTTGAATGAAATCCAGAATTATTTATGGTCCATAAATCATACGAAGATACCACTTTTTCATCAGAGAAGGTTCCTTTTATTTTCCTTTGCTATCTATATGAATTGACAGAAGGAAATATCCCGATATTACTCAGTCATGAACATACAGAATTTCGATGGATAACAGAAAGTGATGTAAGCTCTCTTTCTTGATGGAGGGGTTGATTTGATACAATAGTCCTTAATGCTTTCAAATATGCATCCAGAAATTAATTCCCATTGGCGTCATTATAAATCCACGGGATGAGAGGATTATACATATGAAGTTCATGGGATTGTTTTTCATTCTGAAACACAGGAAGAAATGGTACTTTATAAGATGCTTTACGATGCTCATGAGGAGGCATGAAGATTTCCACATAGAAAATGAACTCTTTTTGTTCGTCCTCTTTCAATGTGGTTTGATATCATTGAGTGGAATGGAAACAAAGTACAACGATTTACCCAAATACAATAATCTCTTATCGGGATTATTTTTTTAATTCTTGCAGAAATACGACTTCTTATTATACTCGGCAAGTTTTATTATTTTTCATTATTTTATGCTTGGAAAGCGCACAAAAATTATCGCTACCGTTGGTCCAGCGACTGCTTCAAAAGAAATGCTCGAGGAGCTTTATAAACAGGGAATCAATATTATTCGTTTTAATTTCTCTCATGCCGATTATGTCACAGCATGAGAAATTGTAGAAAGGATTCATGAATTGAATGACACTGGAAAAACTTCTCTCTCACTCCTCCTCGATACGAAATGACCAGAACTTCGTACCGGGGATGTATCTGAAAAAATACAATTTTATAAGGGGGATGTATTCTCTGTATATATTGCTGGATCAAAACCAGAGGGAGATGAAAAATATCTCACATGTGATTATGAATTCCTTCCTGAGGATGTGGTAATTGGTGGTATCATTGAGATTGATAGTTGACTCTTCCATGTTCGTGTTATTGAAAAAGGGGCAACTTTTGTAAAAGTTGAAGCACAGAATGATGCAATTATCGGATCACGTCGTCACGTAAATCTCCCATGAGTTCGTATTCGTTTGCCAGGAATTACTGACAAAGATAAAGAGGATATCCTTTTTGGGATAAAGAAATGATATCATTTTATTGCCGCCTCATTTATTCGTACGCCTGATAACGTACAAGAGATTCGGTCTTTTCTTGATGAAAATGGTGGAAAAGAAATTCGTATTATTTCAAAGATTGAAAATGCCGAATGAATTGAAAATCTTGAGGCTATTGTTGCTGTTTCTGATGGTATAATGGTGGCTCGTGGTGACCTTGGAATTGAAGTGCCTATTGAAAAGGTTCCAAAGTATCAAAAGCGAATTATTGATCTCTGTCGTCAGAGTGGGAAATTTGTGATTGTTGCCACACACATGCTTGAATCAATGATTGAACATCCATTTCCAACTCGTGCTGAAGTGTCCGATATATTTCGCGCTGTTCTTCATTGAGCTGATGCAACGATGCTTTCAGGAGAGACTACCACTGGTAAATATCCGATTGAATCGGTATCTATGATGGTGAGTGTAATTCGAGAGGCAGAAGAAGAGCTAGAACACAAACATCATGAATATTCGAATGATGGACTCAATACTCGTGATATTGAAAAAAAGGCACTGATACGTTCTGCTCTCGAAATCGCAGAAAAGCTTGAACTCAAAACAGTGCTTCTCTTTACGAAATCGGGACTTTTAGCTCGTTTAGCAGCGGCATATCGACCAAATATAGAAGTGGTAGCTTTCACTCCATCGGAATATTCTCTTGGATTTATGCGAGGTCTTTATGCAATCAATCCAGTATTACTTCCAAACTATAGCGTAATTCATAGTGAGAATTTGAAAACAGCAGTGAGTCGCCTTTATAATGAAGGAAAACTCGAAAGAAATGATAGAGTCATTGCTGTAACGGATATTCAGAATGGTGCACATGAAATTCCAGCCATGGAAATCATCACTATTGCTGATATTTTATAAGCGCACTACAACATCTTTTATTTCCTTTTCCAAGTATTTCCATACTTGGATTTTTATTGTGTCTCCAGGGATTTTCTGTTTGAGTATTTGCTTTAAGTCAGATGCATTTTTAATCTCTGTGTTATTGATAGAGAGAATAATATCTCCTCATTTTAATCAAGCCTTTTCTGCAATTGATCCTTTGAGGATACCCTTATTTGGAAGTATTAAGAGTCATTGCTTAAAATTACTCTCAGTAGTGCCTTTCGTAGATTCATTTAATTCTATATAGCGAATTCAGAGACTTACTCGTTTTATTTCTCAGTATTTTTTTATGGATTCTAGGATATACTGTATTTCTTTTTCAGAAATAGGTATGGCAAATCCGATTCCATTTGCATTTGCAACCGCTGTATTTATTCCAATAACTTCTCATTTGAGATTCAGAAGGGGTCATCCACTATTTCATGGATTAATGGCAGCATCGGTTTGTATGAGTCCTGATAATTGTTCTATATCTCATGAATATTCTGATCATGCCTCGATACTCCTATTAAGTCCTGATATTATTCAGAAGGTAACGGTATTTTGAAATTCTGCGAGAGCATTTCATATAGCTAGAACAATACTTCCTATGGTATTATTTTCACTTGTTGTAATCTTTAGAGGAGTACTTTCAATTGCTTTGTTATCAAATGTATATGCCTTCATAACTGCAAGATCGGTTACCGGATCAACAGCAATGACTTTTCAGATATATTCTTTTCCATCATTCGTCATGATGATATATTCAGCATCGTCATCATTCACAACGTGTTTATTCGTTATAATGTATCCATCCTTGGTTACAAAAAATCAACTTCATCATCAAACCTCCTTTTTATATACTCAAGATGGTTCGAGAAAGAATCAAAAAGGGTCGGACTTATAGATTTGAATGTCCTTTCGTATAATAATATTTACTACCGATGATACGGTATCTTTTGCGAGTCATTGAATAGTGGTTTCAAGGCTTCCTAAAACATAAGTGGATGAATTCTCTGTTTCTTTACTCTGTTCTGTTCATTCATTTTTCAGTTTTGTTTGAAGGGTATAATTTGAAGAGAGTGAAACTATATTTCATATAAACAGGATGAGAATAAGAGAGGTGTAGAATACTTTATTATTCATATGGTTTATAAAAAATAATGAATAATCCTATTGTAGATAAAAATATATGAAGTAAAGTTGAAAACAGTAAGAAAAATCATACCATCAGAGATATTACTTATTTATATTTATTTCTATGGCTTTTATAAAGGATTTTAAGGAGTTTGCAATGAAGGGGAATGTGATAGATATGGCAGTATGAGTTATTATTGGTTGAGCATTCTGAAAAATTGTAAGCTCCCTTGTAGAAAATGTATTTATGCCAATTATTGGTTACCTTACAGCATGAGTTGATGTTAAGGATCTTACCTTGAAGATGCCTCTTTTAGCGATTGATGGTTCCTCAAAGATGCTTGGACTTAAATATGGATTATTTCTTCAGTCTGTTATCGACTTTATTATAGTTGCATTTTGTATTTTTCTCTTTATTCGTCTTATTGCTCGAATTTCAAAAAAGAAGAAAAGTGATACTGTTGCTGAGGAAAAACCTTCTATTTCAGAGGATGTTCTCCTTCTCCGGGAAATTAGAGATTTATTAAAAAAATAATTTATACTCTTAAGGGTATTATGATAGAAAAGGATAATTTTCACATTTTCGAATGAAATGACTCATTTGGGTTGTATGCAGAGCTACAA
>SSGK01000035.1 GCA_008015855.1 Candidatus Altimarinota bacterium
CCACTATATAGAGTTCACTCTTGGAAGGATCCTTACTTGAACAATCGGCAAGTTTTCCTGGAAGTGTCATTCCTTCGAGTGCTCATTTTCGAATAATCGTATCTCGAGCATTTCGTGCAGCAGCACGTGCACGAGCTGCAAGGAGTGATTTTTCAATCATTGCCTTCGCAGTTTTTGGATTTTCCTGAAGGTATTCATATAACTTCTCAGAACACACCTTATCTACCACACTCTTAGCTTCTGGATTTACCAATTTTTCCTTCGTTTGTGAGCTAAATCGTGGTTCTGGAACCTTTACAGAGATAACAGCACAAAGACCTTCAAGAACATCGCTACTTTCAAGATTATTGTCCTTTTCTTTGAGAATCTCTTGTTCACGAGCGTATTTATTGATAGTACGAGTAAGGGCTGCCTGAAAACCCGCCATATGAGTACCACCATCCGTTGTTGTTACATTATTTACAAAACTAACGATTCTATCACTAAAATCATCTTTCTTATATTGGAGAGCAATCTCAACCTGGATATCATCAAGATTTTTATCAACGTAAAAAATAGAATCTCCTACTACTTCGGATCATCGATTGAGATGGTGTACATATGACTGAATTCCTCATTCAAAAAAGAATCGATATTTCTCATCAGTGTATTCATCAAGAAGGGTAAGAGTGATTCCTTTCGTGAGATACGCCTGTTGACGAAGGCGTGTACGAATTGTCTCATAGTTAAATACTACGGTTGTAAACATAGTAGCATCTGGCCAGAATCGAACAATCGTTCCGTGTTTATCACTATTTCCTACTTCCGTTGCTGGGCCCTGAGGAACTCAGATATTGTAAATTTGAGTAAATACTTTCCCATCCTTATGTACCCATACCTGCATCTTAGTCGAGAGTGCATTTACCACAGAAGCACCTACTCAGTGAAGTCCTCATGATACCTTATATCCACTTTCTGCACCACCAAATTTTCCTCAGGCATGAAGAACCGTCATAACCGTTTCAAGGGTTGATTTTCCGGTCTTTGGATGGATATCCACTGGAATACCTCGTCCATCATCTTCTACCGATACCGACCCATCACTGTGCATGGTAACGATAATATGCTTTGCATGACCTGCCATTGCCTCATCGATTGAGTTATCAACAATTTCCCACACAAGATGATGGAGTCATTGTTCATTGGTTTCACCGATATACATTCATGGACGCTTTCGAACTGGTTCAAGTCATTCAAGTACCTGAATACTACTCGAATCATAGTGTTGTGATGTTTCTGACATAGAAAAAAGTTACCAATACCGTAAAAACTCGGATATTGTATAAAAAAAGAAGGAAAAGTAAAATAACTTTTCCTTCAAATTATAAGAATTCTCGGCATTAGAGACGCATTGCATCCATAATATAATCAACACTCGTAAGTTCTTCGTTTTCATTCTCCGCAATAAATTGAAGGAGATACTCTCGAAGTTCTTGAGGATTCACATCCTGAGTCAGGCGTACATCTATTTGAGGAATGATTCCTTTTCGAAAATGAAATCGCACATATACTGGAACTTTCTCATGATAGAGAATGGCAAATTCTGATATTTTTTGATACTCATAGAATACCTTTCCAATCTGCACTCATTCTTCATTAACGGTTACCTCTACCTGAGGACTGGAATTGTTTTCAAAGAGGATATATACCCCAACAAAAATAAACACCACAATCGACATGAGATACATTTGATTAATAAACCCAAGTACGACAAATACCAGAGCTATCATGATCGCAAATATATACCATGTAGCAGATTTATCTGAACGAGATGAAAATGACCATTGAAACATAGAAGGGAAAATTAGAGACCTGCAATTACCTCAACAAACTTCTTAATGAGGAACCATGCAGAGATCGAAATAGCAAACCCAGTAATACCTGCAATAACCGTTTTTTTTCATTCTTCATTATTATGCCCGCCAAATGCATCAGAATGTATCTGCATCTTAATTGCTCCATAAATAATAGCAACGATTGAGACAGTCCCGGCAATGGCAAGGAAAAACTCCGTAGCATAGACAATCATGGCAGGAATATCATTAAATGTAACATCTCCACTACGAAGCTTGGAGTTAAATGAAGAATCTCCAACAATTGATTTTTTATCTACATTTGATTGAGAATTTGCCTGCTCAGCTACAGCTCTATCGTAATCTCCAGGACAACCAAACTCACTATCATAACTATCACCACAATCAGCTGCCATAAGCATTGAAGGTATAGTTATAACGAAAAGCAGTGCAATAGCTACAACCTTTCATAAAAGAAACATTTTTTTCATAGAAAAATAAAAACAAAAATATTAATAACTAGTAAATCATCTTAAATATCAAAAAATAGTTTATATAGGAAAAGTATACCAGAGTTCATTCTAAAAACAAAATTTTTATGCTTTTTGCCGTGCATTTTTTGATTTTTAAAAGTTTTTTCATACAATTCGGGTCACTTTTACTCAAGCGTAATTCAATTATATATGAAAATCCCTCTATCTTGGATAGAACTCTATAGCAATATTCATGCACTTCATACAGAGAAATGATCAAAATTACTCTGACATCTCTATTCGATTCATACGGCTGAAATCGATAGTATTGATGAATACTTTATTGATAAGGTAGTAGTTGGAAAGGTTCTCACCTGTGAGAAACATCCAGAATCAAAGAAATTGTCAATCGTATCAGTTGATGTTTGACTTGATGCACCTACCACGATTCTTACCGGAGCGGAAAATATTGTTCATGCACGATTTGTTCCTGTTGCCCTCGTTTGAGCAGTGCTTCCTGGGGATTTTAGCATTACCCCAAGAAAGATGGCAGGTATGGAGAGTCTCGGAATGATTTGTTCAATTGATGAACTAGGGCTTGCAAGTGAACGTGCGGAAGGAATTATGATATTGGAAGAATACTGGGACGAAAAAACACTCGAAGAATCTATCGGAACATCCTTCTTTGATCTCAAGATTACAACACCATGACTTCATGGAAAAAGACATTTTACCCCCATTCGAGATACGGTATTTGAAATCGATAATAAATTCATTACAAATCGTCCCGATCTTTTCTCAGTAGCCGGAAATGCTCGCGAATTTCATGCGATTTTTAATACTGAATTCACTCCGTATAGTTCATTTGAAAAAATCTGCGTTAATACAAAACTTCCAACACGCATAGAAACTGACAAAGTTCTTTCATACCATCTTGCACGATTTGAAAATATCACAGTAGAACCATCTCCACTCGGTATCCAGATTATGATGCACAAAGCCGATCTGACGCCAAAAATGGATATTGTTGATATGACGAATGCAATCATGACGGAACTCGGTCAACCAATGCATGCATTCGATGCTGATAAGATTGTCGGACATATTCACGTTCGTATGGCAAAAGACGGAGAAACACTTCTTGCCCTCAATAATGAAACCTACACCCTTACGACAAATGATATCGTTATTGCTGATGATAATGGTCCTGTTGCCATTGCTGGTATTATTGGATGACTCGAAAGTGCCGTTTCTGAAACTACCACCAATATCTATGTTGAATCAGCATGTTTCGATCCAGTAAATGTCCGACTTACTACGCAACGACTCTGACTCCGAACGGATGCATCAACTCGATATGAAAAATCGCTCGATCCGCTCCTTGCGGAAATGGCACTCCCACGTGTTATTGAATACATGAAATTTCTCGGAAAGAAAACCGAATTAACTGCTATTTCAAATTACGTACAAACAGAAAAAATCAATCATACTACTATCGTTGTGAGTTATGATTTTATCAACATGAAGGCATGAGTGAATATCCCTCAAAATGAGGTTCATGCTATATTGGACCGCCTCGGTTTTGAATATACAGAAAATAATGAAACCCTTGAGGTAACTATTCCTTCTTGGAGGGCAACAAAGGATGTTTCAATTAAAGAAGATATTGCAGAGGAAGTAGCGCGTATCTATGGATATGAGCAAGTTCCTCATATTCCGCTCAATGCTGATCTTGCTATTACAGAATCAAACGATGAACTCAATCTTCGAAATACAACAAATAGCTACTTTTCTCAAAAGAATTGGAATGAAGTGTATAATTACTCATTTACCAATGAGACCCTCGATCGATCGATCGGATACACTGATATGACAACAGCGATTGGCATTCAAAATGCGTTCAATGTTGAATACACTCACATGCGTCGTTCGATGATGCCTCGTCTTCTTCTCAATATAAATGAAAATCTCAAGCATGCAGAGAATTTTTCTTTTTTTGAAATTGGAAAAATTTTCAAGAAAGATGATTGAGTATTCAAGGAAACGAAGATGCTTGCAGGAGTATGTGTTGGAAAAAATATTACAGAAATACGAAGCATTCTTGAATGATATATTACCCTCGCAAGCGGTGATGCTATTCTGCAAGTAGAACAAGGATGTTCCCTTATTCATGCACTCCATCCTGGAATTTCTGGACATTATACACTGAATAATCAAGAAATTGCTCGATTTGGACAGATTCATCCACGCCTCGCTTCAGAATTCTCGATTCCCGAAGATACCCTCTATTTTGAATTAGACTACGAAGTACTTCTTGGATTCTATACAGATAAAGAACTTCTCTTCCATAGCATTTCTCGATTCCCATCAATCCCTCGTGATCTCAATTTTATTCTTCCAAAAAATACTCCAACAGGACACGTTGCTCGAATTCTCGATGGGCTCCATCCATGGATTCATAATGTTCGCGTTGTGGACACATACGAAGATTCTGAAAAGATTGGCGAAGGAAAAAAATCAGTTACATTCGCTTTTATTCTTCAAAATGAGGAAGCAACCATTACTGATACAGAAGCCATGGAGGTTCAAAATCATATTATTTCAAACATGGAAACACACGGATATTCACTTCGAATGGTGTAATTTTTGCCTATACTCAGAAAATATGATAGACTATACGTAATTACCGTATAGTCTTTTTTATGAGCGTAGCCATCCTCGATAATTTCAAGATTCTCTTGAAAGAAGCTATTGAAGCAAACATCCCTGATATTCATATCAAGAGTGATCATCCTCCTTTCATGAGAAAGCCAAATGGGGAAATAGAAGTAATCCCAAATTTTCAAACCATATCAAAGGAGGATATTGAATATATCATCCTAGAAATGGCACGGGAGGAATGAGTCAAGAATTTTATCAAAGAGCTGGAAAGTGATTTTTCATATAAGTATGAATGACATCGATTTCGTGTCAATATCTACAACGATTCTCTTGGATATAGCATCTCAATTCGTCACATCAGAGAAAAACTTCCGACACTTTGAGAAGTTGGTTTCGATAGCGGACTTACCGAACTTCTCCATAAAGAAAAATGACTCATCCTCGTAACAGGTCCAACGGGGAGTTGAAAATCAACCACCCTTGCAGCCATGCTTGATTATATTAACAATCACTTCAAGAAACACATCATTACCATCGAAGATCCAATAGAATATAATTTTAAAAATGGACTTTCCCTCATTAATCAGAGAGAAATAGGTGCTCATACCCATTCTTTTGCACGTGCTATGAAGTCAGCACTTCGCGAAGATCCCGATGTTATCATGGTATGAGAAATGCGTGATCCTGAAACTATTTCAGCAGCACTCACCCTGGCTGAAACAGGACATATTGTATTTTCAACCCTCCATACGAACGATTCCGTGCAATCGATTGATCGTATTATCGATGCGTTCCCATCATCACAACAATGACAGATTCGTATGCAACTTGCCATGTCCCTCACTGCAGTAATCAGCCAACAACTTATTCCAGCAAAGGATGGGGAATGACGGGTTCTCACCCATGAAGTACTTATCAATAATGACGCTGTGAGAAATACCATCCTTCAAGGAGCGACCCATCAGCTCTATAGTGTCCTCGAACTTTCAGAAAAGGATGGCATGATTCTCATGGATCGACACCTTCAAGCCCTCTATCAGAATGGATTGATTGATATGAAAACATTTGAGGTGTTCATTCGCGATAAAGATCTCCTTCGAACCTATACCAACGTATAATACTGTCATATGAAAGAACTAGAAATTCATGACATTCCAGAAAAAGAAGCACCCAAAAGAACAAAAAAAGAGGTAGCAAAGATGAAGGAAGCAATTCCTGCATTTTCAGCATTCGCCTTTATTGAGAAATTTGATGAATCTTTCAAGAAACAAAAGAAACTCCTAACAAAAGGGGAGACTCTTTTTCGACCAGGAGAAGATCCTCATTTTTATATTATTGTATCGGGAACATTTGCGATTATTCGGCAGACCGAAAATGGATGAGAGAAAGAAGTATGACGTGCTTATGCAGGGAGTTTTATGGGGGAATGAATCCTCTTCGGTAATAACACAAAAACCGTAACCGCAAATGCACTCTCAGATACTGCCGAAGTTATTGCACTGACAGAGGCAGATATTCGAAAACTTGAATTTTCTGATCCAAAAGAAGCCATCAATTTTTACAAGCATATTCTTCTTAAACAGACAAACGAACGCCTTCTTGATACCGGAAAGGAGCTCGCTGATATCTATGAACTCACGAATAAGCTCACAGAACTCGCAAAAGATGGAGAGAAATGATTTCCTGATATTCTCCAGTTGATTCAAAACTCACTCTGATTTGATGTGGTTGTATTTGTTGAGCAACATCCACTCATTGAAAACCTCTTCTCTCAAAGATACGATACACGACATCCGTGAGAAGTAACCCATATTCGATGGGAGCAATCGACACCGACATCATTGGAACATGATTCATTTCCAGAAATTGCAAAATACACCATTGCTATTCCACTTCGTACTGGAATTAAAAATAAGGGATTTTGTATTCTTGGAAAAGAAAAACACCCGATTAAGGATATGACCTCTCGAGTGGTTACCAATCTTGCTCCAGTACTTGCTTCCATCGTAGAAAATAATCAACAAGAACGAGATAAAAAATACCTCGATATGAAAAAAGGATAATATGAGACCAATCAAAGAAAACTCCGAACATATTCGTGAAAAAACCGAGACAAAGACACAGATTCAAACACTTCGTACCGATATTGATACACGAAATCGAAAAGAACAGATAAGCCACTATTCAAAACTTCTTCGCATCGAGGAAGAACAGGTTGAAAATGCATTAAAAGCACTGGATAGTGCCTTTTTACGTCTTCAGGCAAATCCATACTTTCGAAAGCAATACGGTAATTTCGATCCATACAGTGCACTTCCACTTATGGCAAAAGAGAGTTTTCTCGATAATACCAGAATCAGCAAGACAGGAGCAGTAGGCTATTTTCAATTAAAGCCCGATGCAATCGATGATGCAAAGAAAATATTAGCATCTTTCGGAATACAAAAAGAATATGACCCGAAAAATCCCGTTGATAATTGTATTCTTGGATTACTCTATTTTGATAATACCAAATATCGACTCTGAAAGGAGCTGGATGCCATACGGGTTGGAGAGGAATTCACCTATCTCGCATATAATGGGGGAGTAAAAAGAAGTAGCGCTCTCATCGAGAAATACCAAAAAGAATCATGAAATACTCGAATTGAATGGAAGAGATTTGCAGCATGGATGGCAGGTCTTCTCGAAAAAAATCCAAAAGAGGAAATGGTGCGTTCGGAAGAATATTGAGTGCATTACACAAAATGGCTCAAACAAGATTGGAGGAAGGATGATGCCCTCATTTCCCTCGGAAATGATATCAGTATTAAGAAATCGAAGATTGAAGAAATGCTCAATTACGTAGAGAAAATAAGCGCTCTTCAAAAGAAGAAAAAGGAGATACCACATCTCCAAGATACAGTATCCTCCGAATCAAAGTCCATGAAACCAGAGACATCTTCTCCTATAAAATATCAAAAAAACTACGATATTTTTCATGGAGATGGGCCGATTGATAGTACCTATCATGCCATCTGAAAAGCCTTCTGATCTCATGAACAATACATGCAGATTCAAAGTACGCCTGGACAATGAATTATCCAAATGTTGGAAAGAGCCAATATACAAGCAACACAGGAAGCAATCGATGAATTTCGAAAAATCAATCACCTTGATACTGATGATGCCATAATGGTAGGTGCCTATTATCTACTCCCTAATAGACTCAAACAATCTGTTTCCTGAAGAATTCAGACGAAGAAACAAGATACACTCATTGAGAAAGAGCGGATGGATCGAGACTTTTATAAATGGCTTGAATCGATTGATGTAAAAAACCACTCACTTCGATGAAAATTATTTATTCTTGATCCATGACATGGATGACTTGATCCATGATCCATCCCTATCATCTATGATGAAACCGGAAAACCAGTTCCATTTAAAAATAGTGATATCACCAGTACCTGAAAAGCAACAAAAAATGGGAAATGAGATTGATTCTTCCATATCATTGAATCAAAGATAACCATGGATATTGCTTACAGAATCGCAAAGAAAATACGAGAAAATGGGGGAGAGGTAAAGATTACCCATTATTTTCAAAAATGAATCGATAACAGCATTCAAAATCCGTGGAATCCTCTCTATCAAAAGCAATGAAACCTCGATGAACAAGAAAACTATGATACATGGGGTGATGGAGAAAAAAAGGTATTTCAAGATGGAAGTACTGATTGACTCAAGAAGCGTGTTGAGATTCGGAATAATTTTCAAAGCGGAAAGAAACCAGAAAATACCTATTTTATATCCATTCATGCAGATTCGCTTCCACACGATAAGGATGAATGAATTCTCGTCATGCACTCTCAAAAACACGAAGGGCAGAAGAAATTTGTGAAAGAACTCGCTAGTAGCATCGGATTTGTGAGGAATAAATGAGCACTTTCTGGTTCTCGAGAAAAAGGAATCTATGTACTCGATGGCCCATGAGCTCTCTCACAAAATGTACTCATAGAACTGGGAAATATGAATAATAAAAATACTTCGTACGCCCTCCGATTATGAGAGACACGGGAAGAATATGCAGAATGAATATTTGTATGACTCAAAAAACTCGCCACAAGAAAATAGTTGACACAAATTAAATAGTAATTATTATAAATATATCTTATTTTTAGGAGTGGACATCATGCCTTTAACTTCCTCACAAGAACTCACACCTCTCTATCTTGAGAATGACGTGAAACGTGAAATAAGACGGATTCTTTGTATGAGTGCCCGGAGAAGAAAGCTTGCCCTGCAACTTGGTGAATTCTCACCGAAAGCATGGGGAACAATTGCCGGGACACACCTACAGAAATTCATTTCTCGCAATCTTCGACGCACAGTTTTGAATTATTATCTGTAGCGTCATAGATCCCCCCATTACCGGCTCTCAAGCCGGTTTTTTTATGCAATTTCTATTTGCGCAGGCTCAAGAAAGCGATATAATCGCACAATAATTTTTATACTATGAATATTATTGTAGGCCTCATTATTGTTTGAGCTGGAATTATTGTTATTAAATACAAAAATCAGATTTACTGATTCACGGGAGAATGGGGATGGGCAGAAAAATACCTTTGAGCCAATGGGACTCCGAATGCGATTGTTCTTGCTGGTGCCTTACTCATGTTTTTCGGATTTTGATACGCACTCGGAACGTTTGATGATTTTTGAAAAGCAGAGAATCTCCTCCCGTGACAAATAGAGACGAATAAAAAAGTTTACTGAAATTAACACCCCCCCTCATTCTGTATGATAAAAAAACTCTTTCTTCTTTTTCTCGTATTTATAACGAGTACTTCTTTTTTGTATGCGAAAGATCGTGACTACCTGGATGTAACTACCTATAAAACAGGAACACTCGATACACCTCTTACGTACGAGCGATTTTTTATTATCTACTATAATAGTATAGCAAAGAAGGAGTGAGTACCTTCGAGCTATAAGTACATCTCTCTTAATGCCGGAATCCCCAAGGATACAGAATTATTTCGTGCTATACAAAAAGGGAAGTATATGAACTTTCTTGGTGAAGTGGGGCAGAATTTCCCATGGAAAAATATCGTCAGCGAAGATGCTTTTGCTCGTATTATTAGCAGAGATCTCAAGGTGAATGTCACTCCTCATAAGTGAAAGAAGTTAACGGCACGAGCTCTTATTATCACAATTAACACACTCTACAGACAAGAGCAGACACGTCCGAGTATCGTGGATGCAGTAAACTTTGACATCTTAAATGACGTTTATGAGCGAATTCGCAATGAAAGTCTTTCAGGAGAATCCATCGACGAAGGAATCTTAATAGAGTGAGCGATTGATGGAATGACTAAGACATTATGAGATCCCTATACTGTCTTCTTTCCACAAGAGAAGAGTACAGAATTTATGGAACAACTCGATGGAAATTTTGAGGGAATCTGAGTTCAATTGGAGGAAAAAGCACATGATACGGGTATCAAAATTATGTCAGTTATGTCTGGAACTCCTGCTGAGAAATCAGGCCTTCTCAGTGGAGATATTATCACTCGTGTTGATGATTATACTATCACAAGCAATACAACCACCAATGAATTGATTCGAAGAATCAAGGGTCCAAAGGGAACAACCGTGAAACTCACAATTACGCGTGGTTCTGAATCAAAAGTCTTTTCTATTATGAGAGACCGAATTCAGGTAGAATATGTTCATCTCTCTTTTCCGAATGATCAAACCGCATATATACAAATTCAACTCTTTGGAAACGGCGTTGATAAGGCATTTTCTACTGCCATGAAAGCACTCTCAGGAAATATGAGCATTCAAAAACTCATTATCGACCTCCGTGACAACCCCGGAGGATCACTCGAAGGAGTAACCAATATGCTTTCATACTTTGTACCAAAATGAAAGGTGATTGCTGAAATTAAAACAAAAGATGAAATTTCAAGCATTCGTTCGGAATATGATTCTCCTATTTCATGGGAATGAAAGGATGTAATCATTCTTGTAAACTGACAAAGTGCTTCAGCATCAGAGATTATGGCATCCGTTATTCGTGAATATGTTCCATCGAGCACTCTCATTGGAACAAAAACCTATGGAAAGTGATCTGTTCAGACAATTAATGCGTATGGAAATGGGTCAAGCTTTAAATACACTATAGCAAAATGGTACACTGGAAAACTCCATACCTCTATCGATAAAGTAGGGATTATACCAGATATCACTCTTCCATTTGATACCGAGGGCTATCTCAGCTTTCAACGAGATAATCAACTCGAATACGCTCTCGAATATAAAAAAAGGAACTAACAGTTCCTTTTTTTATTAATTCATCGATATAAGCTTCGCTTCTCGGAATTCTGGGACATCAAACTTCATACGTTCGATGAGTCGTTCGTAGATATAGTAATCTTCATCGTCCGTTCGGAGAGTAATAGTATCCTTACCAAGTCCATTTGGAAGAGTGGCAACAGCGAGTGATTCAATATTTAATTGCATCTGATAGAGGATTTCAGTGATTTTTTTAAGTACTCATAACTTGTCTTCAACGATAAATTCCATCGTAAATGTCACTCCTTGCTGTGGCTTACTACTCCATCGAGAAGGAATACATCGATCAAAGTCTCCATTTACAATACTCGAACAATCATATTTATGAATCATAACCCCTCCATGACTCACATACGCCACAATTCTATGAGATGAATTCGGAGAACAACACTGAGCAATCTTGTATGGAATATTCTTTTCACCACCGATAATAATTTCTTCTTGATCTGAAGCAACTCACTGAGAAGGGGCTTCTGTTTTTTGAGTGGTATTTTCTGTTTTTTGAGCCGTGGATGCAAGAAGATCTCGTCTCTCTCAGAGTGCCTTCAAGACATCATTATGCAATGACTTCATAACAGAGCCTGGCTTACGAGAAAGGAGTCCGAAGTGAACCAGAACATCGTCTCGTTGTTTCATATCGAGGATTCTTCCATCAAGATTTTTTAGAATAGAAAGATCCTTATCAAGAGTACGTCAGTAGTTTTTTTCAAGATATGACTGAAGAATGAAACGACCCTTTTCGATAAGTTGTTCCCTCTGTTCACGATTGATCGTCTGACGAATGACTTCACGGGCACGAGAAGTTTTTACAAAAGAGAGCCAAGTGAGACTCGGGCGTTTATTCTTATCAGTTACAATCTGAACGTTTTCACCATTATGAAGACAATAATCCAATGGAACAACCTGCCCATTGGCTTTCGCAATCACCAGATGATTTCAAAGTTCGGAATGGATTGCATAGGCAAAGTCAACGGGAGTAGAACCCTTTGGAAGAGTGATAATATCACCCTTTGGAGTAAAAACGAATATCTGATCGGAAAACACATTCATCTTCATTTCAGAAAGAAATTCTGGACTTTCTCCCGCATTATCGAGGATTGACTTAATCGTCCGAACCCAATAGGTGTCATTGGACATAACTGATTTTCCAGTTTCCGAGTATTCAAAATGGGCAGCAACTCAGATTTCAGCCTGTCTATGCATTTCGGGTGTTCGTATCTGAATCTCAGTTGGTTGATCACGAAATTCTGGAAATATACCTACTACACTCGTATGGAGACTTTGGTAACCATTTTCTTTTGGAAGTGCTATATAGTCCTTAAAACGACGAGGAATTGGTGTCCACGCATTATGCATCATACCAAGCACCTCATAACAATGAGGAATATTATCAGTAATAATTCGGATAGCAAACAAATCATAGAGATCTCGAACACTTTCATAATTCTTTCGCTCCATTTTCTTATAGATACTATAAGGAGACTTGATACGATAAGAAATATCTATCACTGGAAGCGCATCCTGAATCAGATTATGAATCAGATCTTTTACCTTTGTAATAAAAATAGTTTGCTCTTCTTTCAGA
>SSGK01000056.1 GCA_008015855.1 Candidatus Altimarinota bacterium
GAACAATTCAGCCAACTTTTATTACTCCACAAGAATTTTGAGAAAAAAGTATTCATAAATATAATGATTGGTTCGTTGTTGAATTAAAATTAAGAAATTTGGAATAATCGTAGCTAACTTAGTTTCTTTATAGTAGTTATTCTGTAATCAAGGTTGATAACTCTTCCCCTTGCATTTTTAACTTCGTACGATATCATAAAACGGTTTTTATTTCCTATCCTTTGTTCATATGTGTGGAATTTTTGGGTATATTGGTCGACCATGAAATGCGAGTAAAGAAGTAATATCTGGACTCGAACGACTCGAGTATCGTGGATATGATTCAGCAGGGCTCTGTGTTGTAAATCACAAGAAAGAGGTCGAAGTGATTAAATCAGTTGGAAAGGTGATGGAACTCAAGCGACGAGTCGATACCTTTGATCTTGCTGATTATCATGTGGGTATCGGACATACTCGTTGGGCAACACATGGAAAGGTAACGGAGGAGAATTGTCATCCTCATATTTCTGATTCTGGTCGATTTGTAGTCGTTCATAATGGTATTATCGAAAACTATAGTGAACTCAAATCGATGCTCATAGAAAAGGGATGTACTTTCTATAGTGAGACAGATACGGAAGTGCTTGCAAAGCTCTATGAAGACCTCTTTGATGGAGATCATTTTCATACACTTGAACTCCTTGTTACGCAGATTGAAGGGGCATATGGGGTGGTATTCATTGATAGAGAACATCCAGATATGATTTTTGGAGCGAAGAAGGGGAGTCCACTTGTAATCGGTATGAGCAAGGAAGAGAAGTTTGTTTCGAGTGATTATCGATCACTCATTGGACTTATTGATCATTATATGATTCTTGAGGATGGGGATATCTTTACGATTACTCCAGAGAATTATTCGATTGCAAATCGTGGATTATCGGTTGAGAGAACGGCTCATGTAATGGATGAGAATGAGAAAAAGATTGAATTTTGAAACTATCCTTACTTTATGCTGAAGGAGTTTTTTGATCAAACAGGAGGGATTGAAAATGTATTTCGTGGGCGTATTAATTTTGATACATATGATATGCACTCTGATACGCTCGAATATATTTCAACTCTCGGTATCGAACGAGCAGTCATCGTAGCAAGCGGAACGAGCTATCATTCAGGACTTATGGGGAAACATTACCTCGAAGAGCTTGCTGGCATTGAAACGGATGTTATTGTGTCTACCGAATTTAAATATAAGAAGAAATTTATTCATACGAATGCACTCTATATATTTGTAAGTCAATCAGGAGAAACGGCAGATACACTTGATTCGTTAAAAATTGTAAAAGAACAAGGAGGACATGTTTTTGGTGTGGTAAACGTACCAGGCTCATCGATTGCACGTATTGCAGGGCAAGGGCTTTTTACTCGAGCATGAGCAGAAATCGGGGTTGCCTCTACCAAGGCATTTACCGCACAGATGGCATGTTTTCTCTTTTTGGCATTGTATCTCGGTAAAAAGCGATGACTCGATTACAAACGATATCGTGTGATTCTTGAATCATTGCAATCACTTCCAGAAAATATCTCACTCCTGCTTACGAAATCCGAATGAATTCGAACCATCGCTCGAAAATATGCATTTTATAAGAACTTTTTCTATCTCGGACGATCTCACGAGCTCCCGATAGCAATGGAAGGATCATTAAAATTAAAAGAATTAACCTATCTTCATTCCGAAGCATATTCAAGTGGGGAATTGAAGCATGGTTCTATTGCATTGATTGATGAGGATTTTCCATCGATTCTCGTGAATGGATGAGGCCCACTTGCATCAAAAAATGCTTCAAGTGCCGAAGAGATTCGTGCTCGCTCAGGAAAAGTGATTGGAATTATTTCAGAATTTGATACCCATAAGGGTTTATATGATGATATTCTTGAATTCACTCCAATGATTGAAGAGCTCAATCCATTTCTCGAAGTTATCATCCTACAACTCTTTTCGTATCATGTTGCTACAGAATTAGGTCGAGATGTGGATAAACCGCGTAATCTTGCGAAAAGTGTAACGGTAGAATAATTTCTTCTTTTCCATATCAGAAAAACACGATTTATTGACATTATTTATACTTAAATTGAAATTAATTACTTTCAAAAAAGAATGTAAAGAAATCGTGAAGATGCATCTATTTTCCCTTGCAAATAGGAAAAAACTCATATAATCGGAAGTGTTTATTCCATATAACATATATGAGTAAACATATCACAATTCTTCGCCTGGTCAGTGAAAAATTATGATACGTTGTAGTTCTCTTGGTGCACGAGATGAACTCTCCCAACCCCTCGTATTGTTTATGGGATGGAACAAAGTAGCACACTGCTTTGCTTCTTATTTGCTTAATCAATAGACAAATACATATCCTATTCCGAGTTTGGTCACTTGGAAGGTGGGGAAAAGCTTTAAATAACATCAAACCCTCCCTTTTTGGTAGCATATTTCATTACGAATATACACCAAAATGGAGAGGGTTTTTTGTTTTGTTTTTTTGTGAGTTTTTTATACAATCCAGGGTATATCTATTCTTTATATTCATTCTATGCGAGGAATATCGGTGAGTATTCTATGACTTCTTTCCCTCTTTTTATTTACGAGTTGTTTTTCATTTCGTGAAAATCGAACATTTGAAGAATTCTATCGAGAAAATATAACGAATTCTCTTACTGCCCTTGAGACAATCTTTCCAGATCTTGTATCGGACACAAGGCATTCTCAGGAGATGATACTGGATTTTTCTAGTGTCTGAGTAGCGACGGGGAAGTTAGTATTGAACACTCATACGCTTTTTTCTCAAAGTGGTACATACAGTCGTTTCTCGCTTCATTGAAGTGGTGAGACAACTGATTTTAGTGGAGTATCTCTTCAGATAGAGTGAGATGGTATATCGCGTCTCTCTGACATGCTTGTTCGGTTCAATACCTTTTCTTTTTCCCCAGATTCCTTCTTTGGCCTTGATAGCACAAAAATAGGAAATTTTCTAAAAAAGGGCATCTCTCTCACGAAAGAAGATGTTGATAGTATTATTGTAACTCCTGCGTCTTTCCCATTTGATCCTGTTCATGTATATGGCGTGTTTAATACTCTGAAGAATTATCCAATATTTTACTCACTTCCAGATCCAGATCTTCTTGCTCCATCATTTCGTGTTGATATTTCTCGGAAAAACATAGCTGAGTTAGTAAAGTATTTTTACACATCGATCTACCGTGCTCCGATGGGTATGGATGATGTAGCCGCACTGGAATCAACACTTAGTGGGGTAACATTTGAGAATGGAATTATTACGTTTGATACGAAGAATCCACGGTATTTTTCTCTTTCTGGAAAAATACTTGATACCACACTTCGCGCTTCTGAAAATATTCTTTTAACGAATACGAAGGAAGGTATATCTCTCGAGCTCTCTGGAAATATGCTCTCTATCCGTATTACACTCACTCATAAGAAAGATGGATATACGTTGGAGACATCTATGATTCGTGATAATATGAATCTCTTATATGGAATCGTGGATATAATCGGAGATTACAAGGGTATCACATCAATTACTACAAAGGGAAGCGGTGCGCTCGTTTGGAGTGGTAGCTATACACGTGAGGGTGAGGATTTTCGATGAGATATGAAGGCATTGTTACTTTCTCTTCCTCTTGATTGGAAGATGCAAGGGAAATGGGATTGAGATTTCCTTTCTCATATGAATTCTTCACTCGCTTTTGCGGGGGAACAGATACTTCTCCTTTCTTTAGATTCAATCGGGGAAAATATCTTTTCTGGAAGTTTGAAAGCAAATATTCTTTGAGGAAATGCTCTGAATACCACCTTTACAGGAAGTGTTGGAAAAGGGATTTTTGATATTCATACCATGAGCTTACTTCAGGATGTTACGAAAGATGAGCCAATCCTTCTTTCCTTTACTCAGAGTGGAGGAATAATATTTTCATTGGATATCCCGGATATTCAAGAATTGATCGGTATACCACAAACACATATTTTTCTGACTCAGAAGATACTTCCAAATAGGGAAGATATACCTTTTTCTGAGATAAAACCAAAGATAACCGGAAAGCAAGTATTAGAGAATATTTTTCTGGAGAATTCTCCTCGCCAACCACTTCCTCAAGAGACGGAAGATACCGTAGAAGTACCAATGGAAGAACTTATTCCATGAGTGGATATGTACTAATTTTTTGCATTCTTGCGAGTTTTCAATATCTTTGGTGTGTCTTTAAATACTCTCATTACTTATGAAAAAAGTTATTATTTGGATTGCGGTTATTACTCTCCTTGCCTCATCATTTGCTCCTGTTATTTCGATCCTTCTTTCTCCTGCTGTTCCAACAGAAACGGGTTCTGGAATGATTGATCTTCCCGTAGAAACAGGGACAAGCGGAGTTGTATCAACCGGTGAAACAGTGGCAACAGGAATAACAACAACGGGTGCTTCACTCTCTGGAAAGACAGCAACAGGAATTGTTACTCCAAAGAAAGTAGCTCCAACACCAGTAAAGCCAAAGGTTCAAACAGGATCAACTGTGAAAAAACCAGTTCCAAAGAAAGTTGTATCGGGTGAAACTAAATAATATCCTATGGAGAAAGAAAATCTCACAAATGAACAAAAACTTGAATACGTATTTGAGGTGGTTCAAGCCCAGGAAGAACGAAGGAAAAGAAGGGTGTTTTGGAAATGGGCGAAACGAATAGCTATTCTTTCCATTCTTCTTTTTCTCTACTCGAATCCAACATGGATAGCAAAACAAGTAGAAAGTGCAATGAGTCTGATTATGGAAAAAGCAATCCAACGAGTTATGGAAATCCAGAAAGAACAGATGAAAGAAAAATCAGATGAACTTTCGGAATCCGCTGCTCGAATTCTGGATTCACTTACACAATAATGAAATCCCTGGTACACCAGGGATTTTTTGTTGCTTGATAAAATCCCTTCTTTTCCTATACTCCGGGTAATTAATATGTTTTTTATGATTATTACACCCCTTGGACATACAGAATTTCTCGTTGATATTGTTGGAGCAAATGAGAGAAATGTACGAATTATGGTTGATGGATGGTTTTCTAATTATGCACTCTGAGATCTGATGGAGCGAACGGTGAAAGTAGAATTTGATGATGAATGACTCAAAACCGTAGATGCTCTCTATATCTCGCACGCACATTGTGACCATTTTGATCCATATTCCCTCATGAGAATCTATCAAGTAGCCAATCCACTCCTTCTTCTTCCTGAGACACTCATCTATCTTCGTCCACTGTTAGAAGAATATATTCCAACCATACAGATTCAAGTCCTTCGAAATAAAGAACTCTTTCGATTGCATGGGGTTGAAATTACGGCAACCGCATTTGAACAGGATTATGTGACGAATGAAGACGATGTTATGACACTCGCGATTGCCAACGATCACGAGATGCTCTTTGCGGAGATTGATACAGCGCCACCAGATACGATTGAAGCACAAAAGTATCTGTACAAGCTTTTTACGAAACGAGATTACACAACGGTTGCATATATTGCGAGTCGAAATGAATTGGAGTGAAATCTTAAAATTCTTGATTTTTCAACCGAAGCAGAACGTGAGAAATTTCGAACTTCCTATCTTCATGAAAGAAAAGAGGAGATTGAGTGGTGATATGCAAAATGGGAATATGAAAATTATGAAGATATGCCAAATATCATGACCATTCCATGATTTGTTCGAGGATTCATCGGACAGGGAATTTGTTATCCAACCACCTTTTCAACAGCACTTTCTGGACTTGCCTGCTTTACGCTCGATGAAGTGGTGGATAAAGAATTAAATCTTGGAAAGACCTATGGATTTGATTTTCCTCAGAAAGTTCTCACTCCAGGTAGACAGTATCGCCTCGAAAATGGAACGATAGAGACAGGAAGGAAAGAATGTCCTGTTGGAAAATTAGCTGTCCTTTCAGGAAGAACTCCACTCTCATGTTCTGAGACACGTATGTATGCTTCTGGAGCATTATCGCAGGATGTACGGGATTTTTCCCTTCAAAAAGAGAAAATATCATCGCTCTTAAATACTCAATTCCTCCCATACTGGTTTGCTTCGAGTGTTGCTAACTTGCGAAATGCAATCCTTTCCCATGCGGATCGAGCATATCGCCTCCATTTTATGGGACAATCATGAGAAAATTGCGTCTATGAATTTACCTTTGCTGATTCATGATTTCGAGAAATACCATTTACCGAAAATCTTCGAATCGATGAATCTTACTATATGAATGACGTAGATGATTTTTTACTTGGAAAACAGGAATTGTATTCCAATTTTTGGCACAAACTTGATCCCAAAAAACAATATCGACTCTGGACACTTTTGGGAGCAAATTTTCTCCATCATACATTGGTAGAAAAAAAATACCGTCTCCATTTTGAACGAGCAAAAGCAGGGGAGACGGTAGATGATTTTTTTCAGGATTTTAATATACTCCTGTAACTAATTTGAATTAATAGCTATTCCACAATAAATTCATAATTCAACCTTAATAAGTTCAAAATACTCGGTTGTTTCATTTCCCATAAATATAGACATAAGGAGTGTTACATCATCTGTATTATTTTCCCGTATACTTGAATCTGTAACTTTATGTATAACAGTTTTATATTTTCCTTGATCCATATTAAATGCTGATAATCAAACAGGTATTGCATTATTATCACTATATTTTAAGGAAATATCCGGATTACCACCATTTGTTATATTGTCAGTATAGGTGACAAAAAAATCTCAAAGAATTTCAGTACCAGCGGGGCATATAATGCTTGAAAAGTTCATAAGATCTCCATCGATGATTTTAATGCTTTTTTCTGTTTGACTACTTGTTCGAATTATTCCATCTTTTTCTCATCAGTAAATAAGTATCTTTTTAAGGTATTGCTCATTCTTCCCATCGGGTGTCCATGAATTTTTACAATCTCCATTAATACAAAATCCAGATGCGGAATTGATATAACCATTTCATACATCAAGTCTAAAACTCGAGGTTCCAGTTCCAATGCTAATATACCCATTCGATCCGAGAATCCATCATCCTATATTTAGGATATTGTTTGATCCAGATGCTGTTCAGAGTTCATTTCAGATAAGAATATTGTTTGATCCAGATCAGACAAC